>NZ_JARJBC010000017.1:0-180661 GCF_029269905.1 Streptomyces silvisoli
TAGTGTTTCGGTGGTCATAGCGTTAGGGAAACGCCCGGTTACATTCCGAACCCGGAAGCTAAGCCTTTCAGCGCCGATGGTACTGCAGGGGGGACCCTGTGGGAGAGTAGGACACCGCCGAACAAATTTTCAGAGAGCCTCAGTTCCCGTGCCGAGCACGGGAACTGAGGCTTTTTGCGTTTTCATCATCCGTCGTTCACCCGCCGCTTGACCGCCGATCGTCGGGCCTCGGGAGCCTGGCCAGCATCGACGACTGGAGGTGCGGCGTGAAGCCGAGCGGCAGCGTGGTCGAAGGATCGTTGGTCACCGTGTTCGAGAAGGAGTTCGCGGACCTCGTGGGCGGACGGCACTGCGTTGCCGTCCAGGAGGGGCACACCGCCCTCCGCCTGTCCCTCGTCGCGCTCGGCGTGGTGCCGGGCGACGAGGTGATCGTGCCCTCGTACGGTCCCGCGGCGGCGGTGGAGGCCGTTCGGCTGGCCGGTGCCACCCCGGTCTTCGCGGACATCGACGCGCACACCTTCTGCCTGGACCCGGATGCCGTGGCAGCCGCGATCAGTTGGCGCACCGTCGCGATCGTCGCCGGGCACCGGTTCGGGCACCCGGCACCCATGCGTCGGCTGGCCGAGTTGGCGCGGGCCCATGGACTGGCCCTGGTGGAGGACGCGTCGGAGGCATGCGGGGCCGGGCTGGACCGTGAACCGGTCGGTACCTTCGGCGTTCTGGCGGCGTTCAGCCTGGCCGTCGTCACCGAGGACCCACGACTCGCCCGCAGGGTCAGGGAGTTGCGTACGCCGGAGGTGCGGCTCACCGACGAGTCCGCGGTCGCCGGGCGAGGAGAGCTGGAGCGGCTGGCCGGGTTCGCCGCGCGGCGCCGGGCCAACGCCCGTGTCTTCGACTCGGCGTTGAAGGGCGTACACATACCGCACGTGGCGGCGGGCGCCCGGCATGTCTACCACCGGTATGTGGTGCGGGTGCCGGGGAACGGCCGACCGGACCGGGACGCGTTCGCCAGGGCGCTGGCAACTCGTGGCGTCGACGCGGGAATTCCGGTGCCCACCCCGCTGCACCGCATTCCGGCCTTTCGTATGCCGGTGGATTTGCCGCACACCGAACGTGCGGCGGCCGAGACGCTGTCGCTGCCGGTGCATCCGCTCCTCACCGAGCGCGAGGTGGAGCGGATCGTCTCGGCCTGCAACGCACTCGGCGGGCTGCTTTAGCCCGCGGCCGGCCGTCAATTTTGGTCGACGGGAGCGATGGGCTACGATCTTCCCTGTCGGCGCGCCCCAATAGCTCAGTCGGCAGAGCGTCTCCATGGTAAGGAGAAGGTCTACGGTTCGATTCCGTATTGGGGCTCAGATGACGAAGGCCCCGCCTGGTGGAAATCAGGCGGGGCCTTCGTGCATTTCGCTTCGGGACCGCGGGAGTTCACTGGAGTTCGGGAACCCGCATCGCCAGGATCGCCATGTCGTCCGAGGGTGCGTCCGCGGCGAACCGTTCGACCGCCCGCTGCACCCGTGCCGCCACGGCGCCCGCGGTGAGGCCGGTGCTCTGCGCGAGGACCTCGGCGAGCCCGTCGTCGCCCAGCATCCTGCTGCCCTCACGGCGTTCGGTGACGCCGTCGGTCACGCACAGCAGCACGTCGCCGGGCTCCAGTTGCACGGTCTGCTCGATGAGCTCCAGGTCCTCCAACACGCCCAGCAGCGGCTGCGGTTCGGCCGCCGGTTCGACGGTGCCGTCCTGCCGTAGCCGCAGCGGCAGCGGATGGCCGGCGCAGACCACCTTGAGCAGTGCGCTGCCGTCCTCCTGCGGCCACAACTCCCCGTAGAGCAGGGTCAGGAAGCGGCTGCGGGCGCCCTCGTCGAGGATCGCGGCGTTGAGCCGCTCCAGTACCGCCGGGCCGCCGAAGCCCTCCCTGGCGAGCAGGCGCAGCGCGTGTCGGGCGAGGCCGGTGACCGCCGCGGCCTCCGGGCCGGTACCGCACACGTCGCCGATGGCGAAGCCCCAGCAGCCCTCGCGGATCGGGAACAGGTCGTAGAAGTCGCCGCCGACCTCGTTGCCCTCGCCCGCGGCCTGGTAGATCACCTCGACCTCGACGCCGGGGATCTGCGGCAGTTCCGGCGGCAGCAGGCTGCGTTGCAGCGACTGGCTGATTGCGGTGCGCTCCGAGTACAACCGCGCGTTGTCCAGGGCGAGCGCGGCCCGGCGGGAGAGGTCCTCGGCGAGTTCGAGGATCTCCTGGCGGAAGCGCTCGTCGGAGGGCTTGCCGAGGGTGAGCATGCCGATCACGCGGTTGCGGGCGACCAGCGGGAGTACGACCGTCTCGCCGCCGACCGCCGAGGCGGTGGCGTGCGCACCGGTGCCGGTCGCCGGACGGCCGGCCTCGGCCAGACCGAGGCTGCGCAGCGAGGCGCGCAGCGCGGTGGAGTGGGCGGCGTCGGAGGGCGCGGTCCACACCCGGGCGCCGGGGGTCGGGTCGGGGGAGGGCGGGGCGATGCGGGACAGCAGTGCCTTCAGGCCGTCGATGCGGTCCTCGTCCTCGTGCAGTACGAAGGCCAGCTCCGGCTCCGACTGCTCGGCGATGGTGTAGACGGCGCACCAACTGGCCAGGGTTGGGACGGTCATCTGGGCCATCAGGGCCAGTGTCTGGTCCCGCTCCAGCGTTCCGGCCAGCAGGTCGGAGGCCTCGACGAGGAACGACAGCGAGCCGCGGCGCAGCCGTTCCAGCTCGGTGAGCCGGGCGCTCTCCACGGCCAGTGCGATCCGGTCGGCGGCGAACTGCAGGCGCAGCGCCTCCTCGTTGCTGTAGCGGCCGGGGGATTCGGCGGCGACGCCGAGGGAGCCGGTCAGCCGCCCCTCCACCTTCAGCGGCACGGTGACCACCGAGCGCATCCCGGTGCCGGCCAGCAGCGGTACGGCGCCCGGCGCGGCGATGAGGTCCTCGTGCACGGCGGGCATGCGTGCGCTGCCGTAGCGGCCGGTGCCCGCCTCGACGGGCACCCGGGCGAACCGCTGGCGGGCCGCGGGCAGACCGGTGGAGGCGCGCACCTCCAGCTCGGTCTCGTCGTCGGTGGCGAGCAGCAGGTAGGCGGCGTCACCGTCGAGCATGTCCCGGGCCCGTTCCACGGTGCGCTGGAGCAGGCTGTCGAGGTCGTCGGGGGCGGGGGAGCCGATGAAGACCTCGAAGGGGTCGGTGGTGGTCTTGCTGCGGTCGGCCTTTGCCGGGTCCTGCGCCGAGCCGCGCAGCGGGCCGCCCTGGAGAACAGCGCGCTCGTGGTCGCGTACCAGCAGGCAGACCGTGGACGGCTCGCCGGAGGAGTCGCGCACCCGCAGATGCGAGCCGTACACCGGCTGGACCTTGCCGTCGGCGCCGCGCAGCCCGTACGAGCCCTCCCAGCGGGAGAGCCGCAGCGCCTCGGCGAGGCCGAAGCCGGTGCCGGGGGTCTGCGGCCAGGCGGTGAGGTCGCCGAGCGCCTTGCCGACGACCTGCTGCGGTGAGTGCCCGAACAGTGACTGCGCGTCCTCGTTCCAGCCGCTGATGATGCCGTCGCGGTCGACCTGGATGACGGCGACCCGGACCTGGGAGTCCGTCAACGGCAGCGAGGTGAGCGGCAGGGCGGGGCCCGCGGCGCGGGTACCGGCCGGGCGTTCGGGCAGGTCGAGCTGGAACCACACCTGCTTGTGGGTCGGGGCGTACTCCACGCCCCAGCGGGAGGCCAGCGCGGAGCACAGGATGAGGCCGCGGCCGCCCTCGCGGTCGGGGTGGCTGACGCGGTCCCCCTCGTGCAGCGGGACCTCGCGTTCGGGGTAGTGGTCGGCGACCTCGATGCGCACCGACGCCGGGTAGCGCAGGCAGAGCACGTCGGCGGCGGTGCCCGCGTGCACCACGGCGTTGGTGACCAGTTCGCTGGTGAGCACGACGGCGTCGTCGACCACGTCGCTGAAGCCCCAGCCCTGCAGGGTGTCGCGGACGAAGGCACGTGCGGTGGCGACCGAGCGTCCGACCGGCTCGAAGGTGGCGGCTGCACGCGCGGTGATCAATTGGCTCCTCATGTGTCGTGGGTCACCCGGGTCGTGGCTGCTTCGTTGCTCTCCCACATGGCGAAGCCGGGTCTCGGGAGCGTTGGTCGCGGCCGGACCACGCCCCGGTTCGGCGCTCTGCTCGCGCATGTCGCGGCACCCCTCCGCTGCCCAGGTGTACGCCCGGCTCTTGGCGGGCAACCGGATGCCAGGTTACTTACCCACCTGGGGCGCGCGTGCGCCGGTTGCGGGTGTTTTCCATCGTGATCCATCGGGATCGCTCTGTGGCAACCACACCGGGGTCTGGTATGCCATGCTGCCGAACCGTTATGGCCAAGGCCGACCATGGTGAAACACTGGGAGGGCCTTGGGCAGGGGCAAGGGCCAGGGCAAGTCGACGTTCGACCCTCCGGGAGGGACACGGTGGAGTCTGGTGCATCGCCGCGTGGCGGCGCCACGCGGACGAAGGGCGCGCGGTCCCGCGCCAACGGGACCGTCGAGGTCGACTCAGCCGCTCTGCACAGGATGCTGTCCGCGCTGGTGGCCATGCGGGACGGGAACTTCCGCAAACGACTGACGGTCTCCGGTGACGGTGTGATGGCCGAGATCGCCGCGGTCTTCAACGAGGTCGCGGACCGTAACCAGCACCTCACAGGGGAGCTGGCGCGGGTCCGGCGGGTCGTCGGCCGGGAGGGCAAGCTCACCGAGCGCCTGGAGGTCGGCGCCTGCGAGGGAGCCTGGGCCGCGGCGATCGACGCGTCGAACGCGCTGGTGGACGATCTGGTGCGGCCGGTGTCCGAGGTCGGCCGGGTGCTGTCGGCGGTCGCCGAGGGCGACCTGGAGCAGCGCATGGACCTGCGTTCGCAGGGTCCCGACGGCTCGGCGCATCCGCTGCGCGGGGAGTTCCTGAAGGTGGGCCGTACCGTCAACGGCCTGGTGGACCAGTTGTCGGCGTTCACCGACGAGGTGACGCGGGTGGCAAGTGAGGTGGGCACCGAGGGCAAGCTGGGCGGGCAGGCCCGGGTGCGCGGCATGTCGGGTTCGTGGAAGGACCTGACGGACTCGGTCAACACCATGGCGTCCCGGCTGACCGCGCAGGTGCGGGACATCGCGCTGGTCACCACGGCGGTGGCCAAGGGCGATCTGTCGCGCAAGGTCACCGTCCATGTGGCGGGCGAGATGCTGGAGTTGAAGAACACCGTCAACACGATGGTGGACCAGCTCTCGTCGTTCGCCTCCGAGGTGACCCGGGTGGCCCGGGAGGTGGGCACCGAGGGGGAACTCGGCGGCCAGGCCCAGGTGCCCGGGGTCGCCGGTGTGTGGAAGGACCTGACGGACTCGGTCAACACCATGGCCGGGAACCTGACCGCGCAGGTGCGGGACATCGCGCAGGTGACCACCGCGGTGGCCAACGGTGACCTCTCGCAGAAGATCACCATCGCGGCGCGCGGTGAGGTGGCCCAGCTCGCCGAGACGATCAACGGCATGACCGAGACGCTGCGCACCTTCGCCGACGAGGTGACCCGGGTCGCCTACGAGGTCGGAGCCGAAGGCCAGTTGGGCGGTCAGGCGCAGGTGCCGGGTGCGGCGGGTACGTGGAAGGACCTGACGGACTCCGTCAACACGGCGTTCCGCAACCTGACCGCGCAGGTGCGGGACATCGCGCAGGTGACGACCGCGGTGGCCAACGGTGACCTGTCGCAGAAGGTGACGGTCGATGTCTCCGGCGAGATGCTGGAGTTGAAGAACACCGTCAACACCATGGTCGACCAGCTCTCGTCGTTCGGCTCCGAAGTGACCCGGGTGGCACGGGAGATCGGCGTCGAGGGCGAACTCGGCGGTCAGGCGCAGGTACCCGGCGCGGCCGGTACGTGGAAGGACCTGACGGACTCCGTCAACACGGCGTTCCGCAACCTCACCGGCCAGGTGCGCAACATCGCCCAGGTGACGACCGCGGTGGCCAACGGTGACCTGTCGCAGAAGGTGACGGTCGATGTCTCCGGCGAGATGCTCCAGTTGAAGAACACCGTCAACACGATGGTGGACCAACTGTCGTCGTTCGCCGCCCAGGTGACACGGATGGCGCGTGACGTGGGTACCGAGGGCCGGCTGGGCGGTCAGGCGGAGGTGCCGGGTGTCTCGGGCACCTGGAAGGACCTGACCGACTCCGTCAACTTCATGGCGGGCAACCTGACCTCACAGGTGCGGCAGATCGCCCAGGTGACGACGGCGGTGGCGCGTGGTGACCTGTCGCAGAAGATCGAGGTCGACGCGCGCGGCGAGATCCTGGAGCTGAAGAACACCATCAACACGATGGTCGACCAGCTCTCCGCCTTCGCCGACCAGGTCACCCGGGTGGCCCGTGAGGTGGGTACCGAGGGCCGGCTGGGCGGCCAGGCGCAGGTGCCCGGGGTCGCCGGTGTGTGGCGTGACCTGACGGACTCCGTGAACGGCATGGCGTCCAACCTGACCGACCAGGTCCGCAACATCGCGCAGGTCGCCACGGCGGTGGCGCGTGGTGACCTGTCGCAGAAGATCGACGTGGACGCCCGGGGCGAGATCCTGGAGCTGAAGAACACCCTGAACACGATGGTCGACCAGCTCTCCGCCTTCGCCGAGCAGGTCACCCGGGTGGCGCGCGAAGTGGGTACCGAGGGCATCCTGGGCGGCCAGGCCGATGTGAAGGGCGTGTCGGGCACCTGGAAGGACCTGACGCAGTCCGTGAACGGCATGGCGTCGAACCTGACCGACCAGGTCCGCAGCATCGCCGAGGTGACGACGGCGGTCGCGCAGGGCGACCTGTCGAAGAAGATCACGGTGGACGCCAAGGGCGAGATCCTCGAACTGGTCACCACCGTGAACACCATGGTGGACCAGCTGTCGGCGTTCGGTGACGAGGTGACCCGGGTGGCCCGTGAGGTGGGCACCGAGGGCCGGCTGGGCGGTCAGGCGCGGGTGCGTGATGTGTCCGGCATCTGGAAGGACCTCACCGAGAACGTCAACATCATGGCGAACAACCTGACCTCGCAGGTGCGCAGTATCGCCGCGGTCTCCACCGCGGTCGCCAACGGCGACCTGACGAAGAAGGTCACCGTGGAGGCGCGCGGTGAGGTCGCGCAGCTCGCCGAGACCATCAACACGATGGTGGACACGCTGTCCGCGTTCGGTGACGAGGTCACGCGGGTGGCCCGTGAGGTGGGCACCGAGGGCGAGTTGGGCGGCCAGGCCCGGGTGCCGGGTGTGTCGGGTACCTGGAAGGACCTCACCGAGTCGGTGAACTCGATGGCGTCCAACCTCACCAACCAGGTGCGCAACATCGCGATGGTGACCACGGCGGTGGCCCGCGGCGACCTGTCCAAGAAGATCGACGTGGACGCGCGTGGCGAGATCCTGGAGCTGAAGACCACCATCAACACCATGGTCGGCCAGCTGTCGGCGTTCGGTGACGAGGTGACCCGGGTGGCCCGCGAGGTGGGTACCGAGGGCCGGCTGGGCGGTCAGGCCCGGGTGCCGGGAGTCTCCGGCATCTGGAAGGACCTTACGGACTCCGTGAACCTGATGGCCAACAACCTGACCAACCAGGTCCGCAACATCGCCGAGGTGGCGACCGCGGTGACCCGCGGCGACCTCAACCTGCGGATCGACGTGGACGCGGCGGGCGAGATCCTGGAACTCCAGGACAACATCAACACGATGATCGTCAAGCTCCGCGAGACCACGTTGGCCAACAAGGAGCAGGACTGGCTCAAGGGCAACCTGGCCCGCATCTCCGGCCTGATGCAGGGCCGTCGCGACCTGGTGGACGTGGCGGCACTGATCATGAGCGAGCTGACGCCGGTGGTCTCCGCCCAGCACGGCGCGTTCTTCCTGGCCCAGGAGATCGGGGAGAACGGCGAGCGCGGCGAGATCGGCGGTGCCGAGGGCGCGGCGTACGAGCTGCGGCTGATCGGCAGCTACGGCTACTCGCGGCGGACCATGCCGACCTCGTTCCTGCCGGGCGAGTCGCTGATCGGCCAGGCGGCGGTGGAGCGGCGCACGATCCTGGTGGAGAACGTGCCGCCGGGCTACCTGAAGATCGCCTCGGGGCTCGGTGAGGCGCCGCCCGCCCATGTGATCGTGCTGCCGCTGCTGTTCGAGGACCGGGTCCTCGGGGTGATCGAGCTGGCCTCCTTCCAGCCGCTCACCCAGATCCAGAAGGACTTCCTCAGCCAGATCGCCGAGATGATCGCGACCAGCGTCAACACCATCTCGGTCAACACCAAGACCGAGGGCCTGCTGGAGCAGTCCCAGGAGCTGACCGCGCAACTGCGGGAGCGCTCGGCCGAGTTGGAGAACCGGCAGAAGGCGCTGCAGGCCTCCAACGCCGAACTGGAGGAGAAGGCCGAGCTGCTGGCCCAGCAGAACCGCGACATCGAGGTGAAGAACACCGAGATCGAGGAGGCCCGGCAGGTGCTGGAGGAGCGGGCCGAGCAGCTCGCCGTCTCGATGCGCTACAAGTCGGAGTTCCTCGCCAACATGTCGCACGAGCTGCGCACCCCGCTCAACTCGCTGCTGATCCTGGCCAAGTTGCTGGCCGACAACGCCGACGGCAACCTGTCGCCCAAGCAGGTGGAGTTCTCCGAGACCATTCACGGCGCGGGCTCCGACCTGTTGCAGCTGATCAACGACATCCTCGACCTGTCGAAGGTCGAGGCGGGCAAGATGGACGTCAGCCCGACCCGGATCGCCCTGGTCCAGTTGGTCGACTACGTGGAGGCCACCTTCCGGCCGCTGACCGCGGAGAAGGGCCTGGACTTCTCGGTGCGGGTCTCGCCGGAACTGCCGATGACCCTGCACACCGACGAGCAGCGGCTGTTGCAGGTGCTGCGCAACCTGCTGTCCAACGCGGTGAAGTTCACCGACGCGGGCGCGGTGGAGCTGGTCATCCGCCCGGCGGGCAAGGAGATCCCGGTCGCCATCCGCGAGCAGATGCTGGAGTCCGGTTCGCTGCGCGACCCCGACCAGGAGCTGATCGCGTTCTCGGTCACCGACACCGGCATCGGCATCGCGGCCAGCAAGATGCGGGTCATCTTCGAGGCGTTCAAGCAGGCCGACGGCACTACCAGCCGCAAGTACGGCGGCACCGGCCTGGGGCTGTCCATCAGCCGGGAGATCGCCCGGCTGCTCGGCGGTGAGATCCACGCGGACAGCGAGCCGGGCCGCGGCTCGACGTTCACCCTCTACCTGCCGCTGAGCACCGGGGAGACGCCCGCCAGGGAGAAGCCGGCCGCGGACGGCGCCGCGGCGGCCGAGGAGCCGCCCGCCGCCGTGGCGCCCGAGGAGTCCGGCCACGCCCCCTACGGCCGGGGCGGCGGGCTGTCGCGGCTGCGCCGCCGGGCGCTGCCGGCCGCGGAGCGGCGGGCCGGGCCGCAGCTCGGGGAGGACTCCTGGGTGGACAGCGGCCAGCAGGAGGGCCCGCGGCGTGCGGAACGCGGCACGCGGGGCGGCTTCAACGGGCAGAAGGTGCTGATCGTCGACGACGACATCCGCAATGTCTTCGCGCTCACCAGCGTGTTGGAACAGCACGGGCTGGTGGTGCTGTACGCGGAGAACGGCCGGGAGGGCATCGAGGTGCTGGAGCAGCACGACGATGTCGCCGTCGTCCTGATGGACATCATGATGCCGGAGATGGACGGCTACGCCACGACTTCGGCGATTCGCCGGATGCCGCAGTTCGCCGGGCTGCCCATCATCGCGCTGACCGCGAAGGCGATGAAGGGCGACCGGGAGAAGAGCATCGAGTCCGGAGCGTCCGACTACGTCACCAAGCCGGTGGACACCGACCACCTGCTGTCGGTCATGGAGCAGTGGATGCGGGCGCGTTGAGACGGGCGGAGGCGAACGCGGCCGGGTGAGAGCCGGATGAGAACGCGTCATCGCACAACAAGGCGTGCCCGAAGGGGTGTGAGAGTGCGGTATGCAGGGAACCTTCTGGTCCCCCGCCACGTTTCTGCTACGTGCACAGTGACATGGCGGTGACAGGGTGTGGCGAGCGACGGGGTGCGGCTACCATGACCGGCACAAGGACGGGCGGCGTACAGGAGTCGTCCCTGGGGGCGGCGCCCGGTGCTTCCCCGAGCTCTGCGAGCAGGGGAGGCCCCATGCCGGGCCGAGGAGGACGGGCTATGGTGCAGAAGGCCAAGATCCTCCTGGTCGATGACCGGCCGGAGAATCTGCTGGCGCTGGAGGCCATCCTCTCCGCGCTCGATCAGACACTGGTTCGGGCATCGTCCGGGGAGGAGGCGCTCAAAGCGCTGCTCACGGACGACTTCGCGGTGATCCTGCTCGATGTGCAGATGCCGGGTATGGACGGGTTCGAGACCGCCGCGCACATCAAGCGCCGGGAACGCACCCGGGACATCCCGATCATCTTCCTGACCGCCATCAACCACGGTCCGCACCACACCTTCCGCGGCTATGCGGCGGGCGCGGTCGACTACATCTCCAAGCCGTTCGACCCGTGGGTGCTCAGGGCGAAGGTGTCGGTCTTCGTCGAGCTGTACATGAAGAACTGCCAACTGCGTGAGCAGGCCGCCCTGCTGCGCCTGCAGCTGGAACAGGGCGGCCACTCCGGGGGCGACGGCGGCAAGGAGCCGGTGGGCCTGATCGCCGAACTGTCGGCGCGGCTCGCGGCGGTGGAGGAGCAGGCGGAGGCGCTGTCCAAGCAGTTGGACGACTCGGCCGACGCCGCCGCGGTGGCCACCGCGGCGCATCTGGAGCGCAAGCTGACCGGTCTGCGGCGGGCGTTGGACGCGCTGGAGCCGGGCGCCGACCCGGGCCCGTCGGCGGCGCCCCCGCAGGGATGACCTGTTGACGCCGCGTCACCCTTGCTACATCTGGGCTGCGACACGAACGGGCGTATGTCACGCCTCGTACCGGCCCCTGGGGCAACGGCGGTAACCTCGGCACCATGGCCTCACGTACGTCCGGCAAGGGTTCGAGCAGCTCCGCGGCTCCCGCCAAACGCACCGGGCGCACGTCGGGCGCCGCGGGCGGTGCCGCCGGTGCTCCCCGGAAGAAGGCACCGGCGAAGAAGGCCGCCGCGAAGCCGCGTCCGGCCGCCAAGAAGGCTTCCGCCAGGAAGCCGGCGCCCAAGGCCGCGCCGAAGCCCGCGCCGAGTCCCACGCATCCGGTACTGCGGCTGGTGCGGGCCCTGTGGCTGGGCCTCGCGCACAGTGTGGGCGCGGTGTTCCGCGGTGTGGGCCGGGGCGCCCGCGGGCTGGACCCGGCGCACCGCAAGGACGGCCTGGCGCTGCTGCTGCTCGGCCTCGCGCTGGTGATCGCGGCCGGTACCTGGTCCAACCTCAGCGGGCCGGTCGGCGATCTGATCGACATGCTGGTGACCGGTGCGTTCGGCAGGCTGGACCTGCTGGTGCCGATACTGCTGGCGATCGTCGCCATCCGGCTGATGCGCTATCCGGAACGCCCGGAGGCCAACGGGCGCATCGTCATCGGCCTGTCCGCGCTGATCGTCGGCGTCCTCGGGCTGATCCACATCGGCTGTGGCGCGCCCGGGCGCGGGCAGGGCGCGCAGGCGCTGCGCGACGCGGGCGGCATGATCGGCTGGGCCGCCGCCGAGCCGCTGCTGTTCACCGTCGGCTCGGCGCTCGCCGTGCCGCTGCTGGTGCTGCTGTCGGTGTTCGGGCTGCTGGTGGTCACCGCCACACCGGTCAACGCCATCCCGCAGCGGCTCAGACACCTCGGCACCCGGCTCGGGCTGTACGACGCGGGCGACGAGGGGTACGACGACGAGCCGTACGACGACGCCGGGTACACAGACCCGGACGACCAGCCGCGCCCCCGCCGCTCCCGTAGCCGTGGCTCCGCCGCTCGCGACGCGGTGGACGCCGCGGCGGCGGAGGCCGAGGAGCTGGGCCGCCGCAGGCCGCGGCGCGGCCAGGGCGCGCCGGTGGACTTCAGCAAGCGGGAAACGGCGCGAAGCGCACCCGACCCGGTGGACGTCGCGGCCGCCGCGGCCGCCGCGCTGGACGGCGCCGTGCTGCACGGGGTGCACCCGTCTCCGGTGGTCGCGGACATCACCAGCCGGATCTCGATGGTCAAGAGCGGGCAGGGCTCCGCGGTCCCGGCCGCGCGCGCCGAGGAGACCGCGTCCCCGGCCGACGCGGTGCCGGACCTGACGAAGAAGCCCGCGCCCCCGGCCGCCGACTCGCTGCCGCCGCGGGCCGAGCAGCTCCAGCTCTCCGGCGACATCACCTACTCGCTGCCCTCCCTCGACCTGTTGGAGCGCGGCGGTCCCGGCCGGACCCGCAGCGCCGCCAACGACGCGGTGGTCGCGGCGCTGTCCGGTGTGTTCTCCGAGTTCAAGGTCGACGCCTCGGTCACCGGGTTCACCCGGGGCCCGACGGTCACCCGCTACGAGGTCGCGCTCGGCCCGGCCGTCAAGGTCGAGCGGATCACCGCGCTCACCAAGAACATCGCGTACGCGGTGGCCAGTCCGGACGTACGGATCATAAGTCCCATTCCGGGCAAGTCGGCTGTGGGTATCGAAATCCCCAACTCCGACCGGGAGATGGTCAACCTCGGCGATGTGCTGCGCTCCGCGGACGCCTCGGGCGAGGAGCACCCGATGACGGTCGGCCTGGGCAAGGACGTCGAGGGCGGCTATGTGATGGCCAACCTCGCCAAGATGCCGCACGTCCTCGTCGCCGGTGCCACCGGTTCCGGCAAGTCCTCCTGCATCAACTGCCTGATCACCTCGATCATGGCCCGGGCCACTCCGGACGAGGTGCGGATGGTGCTGGTCGACCCCAAGCGCGTCGAACTGACCGCGTACGAGGGCATCCCGCACCTGATCACCCCGATCATCACCAACCCGAAGAAGGCCGCCGAAGCGCTGCAGTGGGTGGTCCGCGAGATGGACCTGCGCTACGACGACCTCGCGGCGTACGGTTTCCGCCATATCGACGACTTCAACGCGGCGGTGCGGTCCGGCAAGGCGAAGCCGCCCGAGGGCAGCGAACGCGAACTGTCGCCGTACCCCTACCTGTTGGTGATCGTGGACGAGCTGGCGGACCTGATGATGGTGGCGCCGCGCGACGTCGAGGACTCGATCGTGCGCATCACCCAGCTCGCCCGCGCCGCCGGAATCCACCTGGTGCTCGCCACCCAGCGGCCGAGCGTCGACGTGGTCACCGGCCTGATCAAGGCCAACGTGCCCTCCCGGCTGGCCTTCGCCACCTCCTCGCTCGCCGACAGCCGGGTCATCCTCGACCAGCCGGGCGCCGAGAAGCTGATCGGCAAGGGCGACGGGCTGTTCCTGCCGATGGGCGCCAACAAGCCGATCCGGTTGCAGGGCGCGTTCGTCACCGAGGACGAGGTCTCCGCGGTGGTGGCGCACTGCAAGTCCCAGCTCGCACCGGTCTTCCGGGAGGACGTCACCGGACCCAGCGGTCCGCGCAAGGAGATCGACGAGGAGATCGGCGACGACCTCGACCTGTTGCTGCAGGCCGCGGAGCTGGTGGTGTCCACCCAGTTCGGCTCGACTTCGATGCTTCAGCGAAAGCTGCGCGTGGGCTTCGCGAAAGCGGGCAGACTCATGGATCTGATGGAGTCGCGGAACATCGTCGGACCCAGCGAGGGCTCCAAGGCGCGCGACGTCCTCGTCAAGCCTGACGAACTCGACGGGGTGCTCGCGGTGATCCGCGGCGACACACAGGGCTAGCCGTGGCCGTACGGTTCGCCCAGAGCGGTGACACGGGCAACCGTAAGCGCCGCTCGTACGTCAAACGGAGGCAGGGGGCGGGCAGATGGCCGACGGCCGACGGCGGTACGACCAAGGCCGCAGGCCGGCGGACTTCCGTTGGCCGACAAAGTCATCTCGTCCGCTTGCCTGATGCTCGCCGACCGCCCCTAAACTGAATTTCCAGCAGGTGGCTACACGCTCGAAAGGCGCCCCCGTGTCCATCGGCAACTCACCTTCCGACGCAGCTTCCGAGGCACCCCTGTCCATCGGCCGCGCCCTGCACCGGGCACGTCTCGACGCCGGTCTGACCGTGGAGGAGATCAGCGCGGCCACCCGGGTAAGGGCGCCCATCGTGCACGCGATCGAACAGGACGACTTCTCCCGCTGCGGCGGCGACGTCTACGCCCGCGGCCATATCCGCACGCTCGCGCGGGCGGTGGGCCTCGATCCGGCGCCGCTGATCGACAGCTACGACGGCGAGCACGGCGGCAAGCCCAGCCCCACCCAGGTGGCACCGGTCTACGAGGCGGAGAGGATCCGTCCGGATCCGCGCCGTCCCAACTGGACCGCGGCCATGGTCGCGGCGATCGTGATCGTGGTCGGCTTCGTCGGCTTCACGATGTTCAGCGGCGCGCGCAGCGGCACCGAGTCGGTGGCCGGGAACGCCACCCAGCCCAGCCCCAGCCACCCGGCGACCCATCCACCCGCCAGCAAGACCCCCGAGCCCAGCCGCAGCGCCATCGCCGCCGCCCCGGGCGACAAGGTCACCGTCAAGCTCACCGCCGACGGCGGCAAGAGCTGGATCACCGCGACCGCCAACGACGGGCACTCGCTGTTCGAAGGGCTACTCGACCAGGGCCAGTCCAAGATCTTCACCGACGACAAGAAGATCTCCCTGGTGCTCGGCAACGCCGGAGCGGTCAAGATGTTCGTCAACGGCAAGGACCTCGGCACAGCGGGCAACGACGGCCAGTTGGTCCGCACCGACTTCACCCCGGGCAACCCGCAGGCCGGATAGCCGCGACCAGGGGGCGCCGCCCGCCGCCCCGCGGCCGCGGGCGGCGCGCCCAGCGGCTCGCTCACGGGCAGGGTCGCCGGAGAAGTCCCGGTCAGGGACAAAGTAGGCTGAGCCCATGCCCGAACCCCGTACCGTCGCTCTCGTCACTCTCGGCTGCGCGCGCAATGAGGTGGACTCCGAGGAGCTCGCCGGCCGTCTGGCGGCGGACGGCTGGCAGCTCGTGGAGGATGCCGCCGAAGCCGATGTCGCCGTGGTCAACACCTGCGGCTTCGTCGACGCCGCCAAGAAGGACTCGGTCGACGCCCTGCTGGAGGCCAACGACCTCAAGGGCGAGGCCCGTACCAAGGCGGTCGTCGCCGTCGGATGCATGGCCGAGCGGTACGGCAAGGAACTCGCCGAAGCGCTGCCCGAGGCCGACGGTGTGCTGGGCTTCGACGACTACGCGGACATCTCCGGCCGCCTCCAGACCATCCTCTCCGGCGGCGTCCACGCCCCGCACACCCCGCGCGACCGGCGCAAGCTGCTGCCGATCAGCCCGGTGGAGCGGCAGGACAACGCCGTGGCGCTGCCCGGCCACGGCCAGGTGCCCGACGACCTGCCGGAGGGCGTCGCGCCCGCGTCAGGGCCGCGGGCGCCGCTGCGCCGCCGACTGGACTCCAGCCCGGTCGCCTCGGTGAAGCTCGCCTCGGGGTGCGACCGGCGGTGCGCCTTCTGCGCCATCCCGTCCTTCCGGGGCTCGTTCATCTCCCGCCGCCCCTCCGACGTCCTCGGCGAGACCCGCTGGCTGGCCGAGCAGGGCGTCAAGGAGGTCATGCTGGTCAGCGAGAACAACACCTCCTACGGCAAGGACCTCGGCGACATCCGGCTGCTGGAGACACTGCTGCCGGAGCTCGCGGCGGTCGACGGGATCGAGCGGATCCGGGTCAGCTACCTCCAGCCCGCCGAGATGCGGCCGACGCTGATCGACGTGCTGACCTCGACGCCCAAGGTGGCGCCCTACTTCGACCTGTCCTTCCAGCACTCGGCGCCCGGAGTGCTGCGCGCGATGCGCCGGTTCGGCGACACCGAGCGCTTCCTGCAGCTGCTGGAGACGGTGCGTGCCAAGGCGCCGCAGGCCGGTGTGCGATCCAACTTCATCGTCGGCTTCCCCGGCGAGAGCGAGGCCGACCTGGCGGAGCTGGAACGCTTCCTCAGCGAGGCGCGGCTGGACGCCATCGGCGTGTTCGGCTACTCCGACGAGGAGGGCACCGAGGCCGCCGGATACGACGGCAAGCTGGCCGAGGACGTGGTCGCCGAGCGGCTGGCCCAAGTCTCCCGGCTGGCCGAGGAACTCACCGCGCAGCGCGCCGAGGAGCGGCTGGGCGAGACCGTCGAGGTGCTGGTGGAGTCGCTGGAGGAGGGCGAGGCCGTCGGCCGCGGACTGCACCAGGCACCGGAGACCGACGGCCAGGTGGTGCTCACCTCCAGCGCGGGGGTGGCGGTCGGCGACATCGTGGCCGCCAAGGTGGTGGACACCGAGGGCGTGGACCTGGTGGCCGAGCCGCTCACCGGCGGCCCGAGCGGTACGGAGGAGGCGGGCAGATGACCGGTGTACCGGCGTCCGCGGCGGGCGGTCACCGGCCCGCGGCGGCTCCCGACCATCTCGGGGACCCGGTGGACCGGCCAGGCCTGTGGAACATCGCCAACATCCTGACCATGGTGCGGCTGCTGCTCGTACCGGGGTTCGTGCTGCTGCTGGTCCACGCGGGCGGTCACGACCCGGCGTGGCGCTCGTTCGCGTGGGCGGCCTTCGCCGTCGCCATGATCACCGACCTGTTCGACGGTGAACTGGCCCGCCGCTACAACCTGGTCACCGACTTCGGCAAGATCGCCGACCCGATAGCGGACAAGGCGATCATGGGCGCCGCGCTGGTCGGGCTGTCCGCGCTCGGCGACCTGCCGTGGGCGGTCACCGCGGTGATCCTGTTCCGCGAGATCGGCATCACGCTGATGCGGTTCTGGGTCATCAAGCACGGGGTGATCCCGGCCAGCCGCGGCGGCAAGTTGAAGACCCTCACCCAGGGCATCGCGGTGGGTATGTACGTCCTGGCGCTGACCGGGCCGCTGGCCACGCTGCGGGCCTGGGTGATGGCGGTGGCGGTGGTGCTGACCGTGGTGACCGGCCTGGACTACGTGCGGCAGGCGGTGGTGCTGCGCCGCGCCGGACTGGCCGCCCAGCGGGCCGCCGAACGCGACGCGGGGCCGGACGGCGCGGCATGACCGCCGCCGAGGCGCTGGCGCTGCTGGAGCGGCAGGGCGCGACGCTGGCCGTCGCCGAGTCGTTGACCGGGGGCCTGGTGGCCGCGGAGGTCACCGCGGTACCGGGCGCCTCGCGCACCTTCCGCGGCTCGGTCACCGCGTACGCCACCGACGTCAAACGGGACGTGCTCGGGGTGGACGGCGCGCTGCTGGCGGCGCGCGGCGCGGTGGACCCGAAGGTCGCCGCCGAGATGGCGGAGGGCGTGCGGCGCCTCCTGGGCGCCACCTGGGGGCTGGCCACCACCGGGGTCGCCGGTCCCGACCCCCAGGACGACAAGGACGTGGGCACGGTCCACGTGGCCGTCGCCGGTCCCTCGGGGACGTCGGTCGGTTCGCCCCGGCTGACGGGCGACCGCGCGGCCATCCGCGCCGCGACCGTCACCGCGGTGCTGGAACTGCTGATGGAGGCGGTGCGGGGCGGGCGGAAGGCCGACCGAGTGAACGCGAGGGCACAGGATACGGAACGCCACGGGGGAATTTGATGTTTGCAGCCCTTAGTGAACACGTCATCGCTCCCCGCACGGCCGCTGCCGGAGGCGGTACGGTGGGGCGAGAAGCTTACGGATCCGCGGTCCGAGGAGGGAGCCACCGATGATTCTGCTCCGTCGCCTGCTGGGTGACGTGCTGCGTCGGCAGCGCCAGCGTCAGGGCCGCACTCTGCGCGAGGTCTCGGCATCGGCCAGAGTCTCGTTGGGCTACCTGTCAGAGGTAGAGCGCGGCCAGAAGGAAGCTTCCTCCGAACTGCTCTCCGCGATCTGCGACGCCCTGGACGTGCGGATGTCCGAGGTCATGCGCGAGGTCAGCGATGAGCTGTCGCTCGCCGAGCTGGCTCAGTCGGCGACCACGGAGGTTGCGGCCGTGCCGGTGCGGTCGATGTTGGAGACGGTCACTCATGTGCCAGGCACTCGTGTGACGATCAAGCCACCGCAGGCGGAGGCCGTGGATGTGGTCGCGGCCTGATCGTTTGCGTCGGTGAAAGCTGGTGGGCCACAACGGCCCTGGGGCCGGGCTGTCTGACAGCCTGGCCCTTTCGCATGTTTCACCGAGCCTGAGTGGGCAGGCGCCCGGGTGGACGAAACGGACCCAAGTCCCCCAGTGGCGAGGAGGCAACACCATGGCTGTTGTGAAGACCGCTCTGTCCGACGAGGCCCGCAAGGTGGCCGCGGACGCGCTCCAGGGCGCGCTGGTCGACCTGGTGGACCTCTCCCTGGTGGCCAAGCAGGTTCACTGGAACATCGTCGGGCCGCGCTTCCGCCCGGTGCACCTCCAGCTGGACGAGGTCGTCAGCACGGCACGGACCTACTCCGACACGGTCGCCGAAAGGGCCGCCACGATCGGGGTGCCGCCGGACGGCAGGGCCGAGACGGTCGCCAAGACCAGCGCCATCGCCACCATGAAGGACGGCTGGATCAACGACAAGGACGCCGTGGACACCATGATCGCGGCGTTGGCCAGCGTCATCACGCGGATGCGTGAGCGCATCAAGGCCACCGAGGAGCCCGACCTGGTCACGCAGGACATCTTCCTGGGGCTGACCGCGGCGCTGGAGAAGCACTACTGGATGTTCCAGGCCGAGAACGCCAAGGTGTGAGTGGTCGCTTACCGTAGTTGGTGGACACTGTGCGTGCTCTGGCGGTGCTCCTATCGAGTGAAGACCGCTCCGCTCGTCGTACCAGAGGGCTAATGATCACCCGCACGGGGCATCGCACCCTGTACGGGAGCCCTCTGGGCTCCTTGTCGCAGCCTCGGGGATTCGGAGGCGGCCATGGACGCTCGATGGGCAGCGGATGCACCCCAGGAGGAACACAGTGGTGCTGTCTGGCGCCGCGTGCGGCTGATCGCGGTCGGCGCGTTCGCTCTGCTGTGGTGCTGGGCAGTGCTGCGGGTGGCGGTGCACCCCGCGCAGACCGGCCCGGTTGAGCAGGGGTTCGCGGTGAGCGGCTGGACGCTGGGGCTGCTGCCGGTGCACGTCACGCCATGGCGCGGCGCCCGCTGCGGGCGGCGCGCCACGCCCGCGTCCACGCCGGGTGAGACGGGGCGCGCGGAAGCGCGTGGCGGCGCGGGGTGCGCGCCCGCGCCGCCGTTGCCGACGCCGCGAAGGCCGGGGGCGTACACGCCGGTTGGCGCGACGGCGATATCCGCGGTTGGCACGAAACCGCGAACCCGGCGCCCCGTTAAGGGGCGTTGACGCTGACCGGCCTCAAATCGCCGGTGGCGCCGGGCCCTTCTGGCAACTCGGGCACCAGTAGGTGACGCGGGCCTCGTCGGACGGTCCCTGGTCGGCCCTGCGTACCGCGGTGCCGCAGCGTAGACACGGCTGGTGCTCGCGGTTGTACACCCAGTGGGTGCGTCCGCGCCGGGGGTTGCCCGTGGTGATATGGCCGTGGCGGGCCTTGTTGGCCTCCAGGAGCTTGTGCGCCAGGGCCACCATCCGCTCCGCGGAAGCGAGTTCACCGACTGGGGTCCAGGGCGTGACGCCGCGCAGGAAACACAGCTCCGACTTGTAGACGTTGCCGATTCCGGCGAGATTGCGCTGGTCCAGCAGTGCTTCGCCGACGGGGCGGCCGGGATCGGACAGCAGTCGGCGCAACGCCTCGGCCGGGTCCCAGTCCGGGCCGAGCAGATCGGGGCCGAGATGGCCCACGGCGCGGTCCTCCTCGGCGGTGCGCAGCAACTCCAGCACCGGCAGCCGGTAGCCGACGGCCACCGACTCGGCGGTGGCCAGCACCGCCCGGATCTGGTGGTGCGGACCGCCGCGCCACCGCTCACCGGCGGCGTAGACCTGCCAGGAGCCGTCCATCCGCAGATGCGAGTGGAGCGTCCAGCCGCCCTCAAAGCGGGTCAGCAGGTGCTTGCCGCGTGACAGCACCTCCTCGATCCGCCGCCCGGAGAAGTCCGTCGTCGCCAGTTTGGGCACGCGCAGGTCGCAGCGGACCACCGCGCGGCCCGCCAGTGCCTCCCGCAGTCGGCGCGCCGTCAGCCAGACGGTGTCTCCTTCGGGCATACCCCCATCATGCCGTGACGCCCCGGTCATGCCGTGACGGACGGCGGCGCCCGCCGGCCGTCAGCCGTGGTCGGCGAGGTCGGACGACGGCCGCAGCCGCAGGCCGCGCGGGGTGGGGTGGAAACCGGCGGCCTCCAGGGCGCGGCCCAGCGGCGAGACCAGCGCCGGCTCGCCGTTGGCGCGCTCCACCGTCAGCCTGCCCAGCGCGTCGTCCCGCACCGCGTCGGCCAGCGCCCGCACCGCCGCCCGCAGCCGAGGGCTGTCCGCACCCGAGTCACCGTCCCACGCCAGCAGCGTCTTGCCGCCGCGCTCCACGTACAGCGTCAGCTCCCCGTCGACCAGCACCACCAGGGCGCCCGCCTTGCGGCCCGGCTTGTGGCCTGGGCGCCCCTCGGTGCCGGACGGCGGATCGGGCCAGGGCAGCGCTGCGCCGTACGCGTTCGCCGGGTCCGCGGCGGCCAGTACGACGGCGCGCGGCGCCGCCGGCTGCGGCTGCTCGCGCTCGCGGGCGGTGTGCACGGCGCGTAGCCGGTCCACCGCGCCGTCCATGGCGAACTGGGCCGCGCCCAGGCCCTCCACCACATAGCCGCGACGGGTCTGCCCGCTCTCCTCGAACGCCGACAGCACGCGGTACACCGCGGAGAAGCCGCCCTCGACCCCTTCGGCCGCGACCGCGCCCCGGGTCACCACACCGTGCCGGTCCAGCAGGGTGTGCGCCAGCGCGTGTGCCCGTACGGTCGGGTCGGTCTCGGCCTGCGGTACCAGCGACCACCGCCCGGCGGTGGTCGGGGGGCCGGTGCGCGACGCCGTGGGCCGGGGCATCGAGGATCCGTACCGGCCGCGCGGGGTGGCCCTGGGCGCCCGGTGCGCCGTGGAGCCCGCCGTACGGCCCGAGCCGAGCAGCGCGCGCAGCGGGGCGAGCGTGTCGTTGGTCAGCCGCCCCGACCAGGCCAACTCCCACAACGCGTCGGCCAGTTGCGGATCGGTCGCCTCCGGCATGGTGGCCCTGACCTGTTCGGCTATCTGCCGGAAGAACAGGCCGTAGCCGCCGGACAGGGCGCCGAGGACCGCGCGGTGCAGCGGTGTCAGCTCCAGCGGCAGCGGGGCGGGGAGCAGCACAGGGGCGGTGTCGGCCAGATGGAGGGTGACCCAGCCGTCCTTGCCGGGCAGTGCCCCGGCGCCGGACCAGATCACATCGCCGGAAGCGGTGAGCTGGTCGAGCATCGCCGGGGTGTAGTCCGCGATCCGCGACGGCAGCACCAGCTTCTCCAGAGCGGAGGCGGGCACGGCGCAGCCCTGCAACTGCTCGACGGCGCGCAGCAGTCCGTCGAGCCCGCGCAGCGCCCGTGTGCCCACCTGCTGCCACTGGGGGAGGAACGCGGCCAGCGCGCCTGGCGGCACCGGCTCCAACTCGTGCCGTAGCGCCGCCAGTGACCGGCGGCGCAGCCTGCGCAGCACTCCCGCGTCGCACCACTCGTGGCCCAGGCCCTCGGGCCGGAACTCCCCCTGCACGACATGGCCGTTGGCGGCCAGCCGGTGCAGTGTGGTCTCGGCCACCGCGGCGCCGATGCCGAAGCGTGCCGCCGCGTCGGCGGCGGTGAACGGGCCGTGGGAGCGCGCGTACCGGGCGAGCAGATCGCCCAGCGGGTCCTTGACCGGCTCGGTGAACGCCTCCGGCACGCCCACCGGCAGCGCCGTGCCGAGCGCGTCCCGCAGCCGCCCGGCATCCTCGACGGCCGCCCAGTGCTCGGCGCCGCCGATCCGGACCCGGATCGCCCGCCGGGCGGCCTCCAGCTCCAGCGGCCAGCCCGGCTCCGCGCCGCGCTCGGTCAACTCCCCGCCGGTGAGCGGGCCGAGTACCCGCAGCAGATCGGCGACGCCCTCGACGTCCTTGGCCCGCCGGTCCTCGGTCAGCCACTGCAGCTCGCGCTCCAGCTCCGCCATGACGTCGGCGTCCAGCAGCTCGCGCAGCTCCGCCTGGCCGAGCAGTTCGGCCAGCAGCCGGGAGTCCAACGACAGGGCGGCGGCGCGCCGTTCGGCCAGCGGGGAGTCGCCCTCGTACAGGAACTGCGCCACATAGCCGAACAGCAGCGAGCGGGCGAACGGGGACGGCTCGGGGGTGGTCACCTCGACCAGCCGGACCGCCCGCCCCTCGATGTCGCCCATCAGCTCCACCAGGCCCGGCACGTCGAACACGTCCTGGAGGCACTCGCGGACCGCTTCCAGGACGATCGGGAACGAGCCGAACTCGGATGCCACCGAAAGGAGTTGGGCGGCCCGCTGGCGCTGCTGCCACAGCGGTGTCCGCTTGCCCGGATTGCGGCGGGGCAGCAGCAGGGCTCGGGCCGCGCACTCGCGGAACCGGGACGCGAACAGCGCGGAGCCGCCGACCTGCTCGGTGACGATCTGCTCGATCTCCCCCTTGTCGAAGACCACGTCGGCCGCCCCCACCGGGCTCTGCTCCGTGTCGTACTCCGCACCCGTCTTCAGCGGATCGACGTCCAGCAGGTCGAGGCCGAGCAGGTCGGCGTCGGGCAGCCGCAGCACGATGCCGTCGTCGGCGTGCATCACCTGGGCGTCGAACCCGTACCGCTCGGCGAGCCGGGCGCCGAGGGCGAGCGCCCACGGGGCGTGTACCTGGGCGCCGAACGGGGAGTGCACCACGACCCGCCAGTCGCCCAGCTCGTCACGGAACCGCTCCACCACGATGGTCCGGTCGTCCGGGACATGACCGCACGCCCGGCGCTGCTCGTCCAGATAGGCCAGGACGTTGTCCGCCGCCCAGGTGTCGAGCCCGGCGGAGGCGAGCCGGGCCCGCGCCTCCTGCGGGTTCTGGCCGCCGATCTCGCGGAGGAACGCGCCCAGGGCACGGCCGAGTTCGAGCGGCCTGCCGAGCTGGTCGCCCTTCCAGAACGGCAGCCTGCCGGGCACCCCGGGGGCGGGGGAGACCAGTACGCGGTCGCGGGTGATGTCCTCGATCCGCCATGAGGTGGTGCCCAGGGTGAACACATCGCCGACCCTGGACTCGTAGACCATCTCCTCGTCCAGCTCACCGACCCGGCCGCCGCCCTTCTTCGGGTCGGCGCCCGCGAGGAAGACCCCGAACAGGCCGCGGTCCGGGATGGTGCCGCCCGAGGTCACCGCCAGCCGCTGCGCACCGGGCCGCCCGCTGACCGTGCCCGCCACCCGGTCCCACACCACACGCGGGCGCAACTCGGCGAACGCGTCCGAGGGGTAGCGGCCGGCGAGCATGTCCAGCACGGCGGTGTACGCGGACTCCGGCAACGCGGCGAACGGCGCGGCGCGCCGCACCAGCGCCAGCAGCTCCTCCACGTCCCAGGTGTCCATCGCCGTCATCGCGACCAACTGCTGCGCCAGCACGTCCAGCGGGTTGGCGGGGATGCGCAGCGCCTCGATGCCGCCCTGCCGCATCCGCTCGGTGACCACGGCGGACTGCACCAGGTCGCCGCGGTACTTGGGGAAGACCACACCGGTGGAGACGGCACCCACCTGGTGTCCGGCCCGGCCCACCCGCTGTAGCCCGGAGGCCACCGACGGCGGCGACTCGACCTGTACCACCAGATCCACCGCGCCCATGTCGATGCCCAGCTCAAGGCTGGAGGTGGCGACCACGGCGGGCAGCCGCCCGGCCTTCAAGTCCTCCTCGACCAGTGCCCGTTGCTCCTTGGAGACCGAACCGTGGTGGGCCCGGGCCAGCACCGGCGGCGCACCCTTGGCGGCCCCGGAGCCGCCCATCAGCTGGGCGGGGGAGTGGTCCTCGGGCAGCGCCGGGCCGTACCCGTCGGGCGCGGCGGCCATGGCCCGCTCATGGGCGATCTCGTTGAGCCGGTTGCACAACCGCTCTGCGAGCCGACGGGAGTTGGCGAACACGATCGTGGAGCGGTGGGACTGCACCAGATCGGCGATCCGCTCCTCGACATGCGGCCAGATCGACGGCCGCTCGCCGCCGTCCGCGCCACCGGCGTCGGACACCGGGGAGCCGCCCAGCTCCCCCAGGTCCTCCACCGGGACCACGACCGACAGGTCGAACTCCTTCTGCGAGCGGGGCTGGACGATCGTCACCTTGCGCCGCGGGGACAGGAAGCGGGCCACCTCGTCCACCGGCCGCACCGTCGCGGACAGGCCGATCCGCCGGGCGGGCCGGTCCAGCAACTCGTCGAGGCGCTCCAGTGACAGCGCCAGATGCGCGCCGCGCTTGGTCCCGGCGACCGCGTGCACCTCGTCCAGGACCACCGTCTCCACACCCCGCAGCGCGTCCCGGGCGCTGGAGGTCAGCATCAGGAACAGCGATTCCGGGGTGGTGATCAGGATGTCCGGCGGCTTGACGGCGATCGAGCGGCGCTCGGCGGCCGGGGTGTCCCCGGAACGGATGCCGACCCGCACGTCCGGCTCCGGCAGCCCGAGCCGCACCGCCTCGTGCCGCAGCCCGGTCAGCGGGCTGCGCAGGTTCCGCTCGACGTCCACGGCGAGCGCCTTGAGCGGGGAGACGTACAGCACCCGGCAGCGGCGCTTGGCCTCGGCCGGGGCGGGAGTGTTCGCCAGCCGGTCCAGGGAGGCCAGGAAGGCGGCGAGCGTCTTCCCGGATCCGGTGGGCGCGACGACCAGCACGTCGGACTCCTGCGCGATGGCCCGCCAGGCCCCAGCCTGCGCGCTCGTCGGCGCGTGGAAGGCTCCCGTGAACCACGCGCGGGTGGCCGGGGCGAAGGATTCCAGGGCCGACGCCGGATTCAGCTCCCACTCCGGATCCGGTGTCTGACGACGCTTGCCGATCGACATGCCATCCATCGTGCCTCGGCCCACTGACAATCGCGCTGACCTGCGGGTTCGGGGGCGCTGGAGGTCAGCGTCCGGCGCGGGCCCGCCCGGCGGGGCCCGTGCGCTGCCCCAGCGCTAGGCGACCCCGCGGCCGTAGGCGCGCAGGGTGAGCAGCGCCTCGATGGTCAGGATGGGACGGCGTTCCAGCTGGGCGGCCGGGGTCCAGGACTGGGAGCGCAGCGGCCAGCCGCCGTCCGGGGCCTGTGCGGCGGCCAGGAAGTCCAGGGCGCGGTCCATCTCCGCGTTGGTGAACCACCGGCGCGCGAGCGAGTCGGGGGAGCGTGCGAAGTCGTACGCGTAGTAGTGGTGGTGGTGCGCGTCGGGACCCTGTGCCGGTTCCAGTACCGCCAGCCGCCGCCTGCGTACCAGCCGTCCCAGCCGCTCCGCCACCGCCTCGGCGCGGGGCCGGTCCGGAACCCCGTCCAGGAACGCGATCGCCGCCTGGACCTGCTGCGGATCGGGGTGCTCCAGGCTCTCCACCGCCGCCCAGCAGAAGTCGGTGGCCCGGAACAGCCATGCGTGCCAGACGCCGTTGCGGTGCAGTACGCCCACCACCGGGCCGGTGGCCAGCAGGTCGCCGGTCGGCTCCGCCAGGTGGGCGGCGGGATCCTGCGGCAGGTGCGGCGCGGGCAGCGCGCCGTCCGGGGTGGACGCCGAGGTCAGATAGCGGCACAGCCGCTCGGCCCGCTGGCCGCCGCAGTGGCCGATCTCGTCCAGCACCCGCAACGCGTGCGCGGCGTGCGCCGGTTGGCTGACCGGCCCGCGCAGTTCGGGCTCCAGGGCGTGCCCGTAGCCGCCGTCCTCGTTGCGGTACGCCGTGAGCGCGGTCTCGACGGGGTCGGCTCCGCCGTCCAGGAAGTGGTGGGCGAACCTGCGCTGTTCGAGCACCCGGGCGGTCAGCCACACGAAGCGCTCGGCGCGGGCGAGCGGCGAGGTCAGCAGGGTGGACGCGGTAAGGGAGCTGGAGGAGGGGACTGCGGATCCGGCCATGGCCGCACAGTAGGGCGCCGCCTGCCCGCTGCCTATGGCTGTGACCAGGGTGCACCCGTCGGTGCGAAGCGGCCGCCTCCTGGGCGGGATACTGGGGGCATGAAGTTGACGGTCTTCTGGGAGCGTATGAGCACGCACTTCGGTGCGGCGTACGCCGACTCGTTCGCCCGTGACCATGTGATGTCCGAACTGGGTGGGCGCACGGTCTACCAGGCGTTCGAGGCGGGCTGGGAGGCGAAGGACGTGTGGCGGGCGGTCTGCCAGGCGGTGGACGTGCCCGCGGAGCGGCGCTGACCGCGCTCCGGTCGGCGTCGGCCGCCGCGCGTGGCGGCATCGGCGAAAACGCTGTGACCTGCGGTTTCATGGTTATCCACAGGGGCTGGTGGGTCGCTTGACACGAAATTCGAACATCCATTCTTATGGGGTGTGCCGGGCCGTCCCTCCACGGTCCGCAGCGGCCTCGCGGACGGTGTCGGGGCGCATTGTCAGTGGCAGGCGCTAGCGTCGGTGGACGTGAAGCGATCGACTCAAGCGAACCGGGTGGAACCCATGGCAGGAACCGACCGCGAGAAGGCGCTCGACGCCGCGCTCGCACAGATTGAACGGCAGTTCGGCAAGGGTGCCGTCATGCGCCTCGGCGAGCGGCCGAACGAGCCCATCGAGATCATCCCGACCGGGTCGACCGCACTCGACGTGGCACTCGGCGTGGGCGGCCTGCCGCGCGGCCGGGTGGTGGAGGTGTACGGGCCGGAGTCCTCCGGTAAGACCACCCTCACCCTGCACGCGGTGGCCAACGCCCAGCGGGCCGGTGGCGCGGTCGCCTTCGTGGACGCCGAGCACGCCCTCGACCCCGAGTACGCCAAGAAGCTCGGCGTGGACATCGACTCGCTGATCCTGTCCCAGCCGGACAACGGCGAGCAGGCGCTGGAGATCGTGGACATGCTGGTCCGCTCCGGCGCGCTGGACCTCATCGTGATCGACTCGGTGGCCGCCCTGGTGCCCCGGGCCGAGATCGAGGGCGAGATGGGCGACTCCCATGTGGGTCTGCAGGCCCGGCTGATGAGCCAGGCGCTACGGAAGATCACCGGTGCGCTGAACCAGTCCAAGACCACCGCGATCTTCATCAACCAGCTGCGCGAGAAGGTCGGCGTGATGTTCGGTTCGCCGGAGACCACGACCGGTGGCCGCGCGCTGAAGTTCTACGCGTCGGTGCGGCTCGACATCCGCCGCATCGAGACGCTCAAGGACGGCACGGAGGCGGTCGGCAACCGCACCCGGGTCAAGGTCGTCAAGAACAAGGTCGCCCCGCCCTTCAAGCAGGCCGAGTTCGACATCCTCTACGGCCAGGGCATCAGCCGTGAGGGCGGCCTGATCGACATGGGTGTGGAGAACGGCTTCATCCGCAAGGCCGGCGCCTGGTACACCTACGAGGGCGACCAGCTCGGCCAGGGCAAGGAGAACGCCCGTAACTTCCTGAAGGACAACCCCGATCTCGCCGACGAGATCGAGAAGAAGATCAAGGAGAAGCTGGGCATCGGCGTCAGGACCGAGGCCCCGGGCGGTGAGCCGGGCGCCGACGCGGCCACGGCGACGGCGGCGGATCCGGTGGCGGCGGCCACCCCGGCCAAGCCCAGCAAGGCGGCCAAGTCCGCGGCGGCCAAGGCCTGACCATGAGGCGGTCGGACGGGTCCGGCGACGGACCCCCCTCGGCCAACGCGGAGCGGGACCTGCCACGAGATCCGGAGGAGCGGGCACGCGCGCTGTGCCTGCGCCTGCTCACCGGAACTCCCAAGACCCGTAGGCAACTTGCCGACGCCATGCGGCGGCGGGAGGTTCCCGACGAGGTCGCCGAGCGGGTGCTCTCCCGCTTCGAGGACGTGGGCCTGATCGACGACGCGGCGTTCGCGGACGCCTGGGTGGAGTCCCGGCACCATGGCCGGGGCCTGGCCCGGCGGGCGCTCGCCCGGGAACTGCGCACCCGCGGCGTGGAGTCCGCGGTGATCGAACGCGCCGTGGAGCAGCTTGACTCCACGCGTGAGGAGGAGACCGCCCGCGCGCTGGTGGAGCGCAAGCTGCGGGCCACCCGTGGCCTGGACCGGGACAAGCGGATACGGCGGCTCGCCGGAATGCTCGCCCGCAAGGGATACCCGGAGGGACTGGCGCTACGAGTGGTCCGGCGAGCCCTGGAGGAAGAGGGCGAGGACGCCGAGTTCCTGGACGGCTATCTGCCCGAGTGAGCGACCGGTGCGGCAACCTGCCCGGCGGAGGGGGAGACCGGCAGGCCCGCCGCGCGCCAGGCCTGGAATCCACCGACCAGATCGGTGGCCCGGCGCAGCCCGAGCGCCTGAAGCGAGACCGCGGCGAAGCTGGACGCGTACCCCTCGTTGCACAGCACGATGATCTGGCGGCCGTCGCCGGTCGCCTCGGCGATCCGGTGGTCGCAGAGCGGATCGAGGCGCCACTCCAGCTCGTTGCGCTCCACGATGACGGCGCCCGGAACGGTACCGTCGCGCTCGCGGAGCGCGGCATAGCGGATGTCCACCAGCAGCGCCCCGTCGTCCACCGCCGCCCGGGCCTGGGCCGGGGTCAGCCGTACCAGCCGGGCGCGGGCGTCGGCCAACAGGGCGTCCACGCCACGGGGTTCGGGCACGGTCACCACTCCTGCGGCCGCTCGACCAGCGCCAGGCGAAGTACCCGGCCGCTCCTGCTGTACCGCCGCATCATAGGCAGCGGCGGATAGTACACATGGACCGACACGGCGTGTTGCTCCTCGGAGGCGTTCACCACCTGGTGCACGTGGTACGGGCCGAAGGCGCGGCCCCGCCCGACCGGGAGCCTACGGGTGCGGTCCACATCGTCGGTGAGTTCCAGTGACTGCCAGCCGGCGGTCGGCAGCGGCACGGCGACCGACTCCTCGGCCAACTCGCCCAGCGCGGTGGCGAACGCGCCCCGTGACCCACCGTGGTCGTGCCAGCCGGTCTCGGCGCCCGGCGGCCAGCCGATCAGCCACGCCTCACTGCCGCCCGGTCCCTCCAGCCGCACCCAGGTGCGGCCCATCGGATCGAGTGGCAGCCGGTCCAGCACCTCGGGGTCGGCGGCGGTGCGGCGGGCGAAGTCAAGCAGTTCGGCCTCGGTCGGAGCGGGCAAGGCGGCAGGAGGCGCGGGGCGCGCCGGAGCATCGGCGTATGACACGTCGTTGAGCGACAAGGGGAACCGTCCCAGGTGATCGCGAGAAGGCGCGGCCCATACCGCGCGGAGGAGGAAACCGGATCAACGGGACGGCCGACACACGCAGCCCGCGTAGCGGACCAGGTCCAGATGGACCCTCCGCACAAGACGCAGCTCGGTGTCAGTCACGCTACGGAGTCAACCACGTGCCGCGAGAGGGGGTCAAGGAGAGATCCGCCGATCCGTCACGATCGGCGGGCCGGCCGCACACCGGTCATGAGCGCGACTGCGCGGTGGCGGCCGCCTCCTCGCTCAGCTCCTGCGCACCGGCACCCGGCGAGTCGTCCGTGTCCCGGCCCGCCGTCGCCCCGCCGGTGGGCCGCTGCAGTGGCGGGCCGCCCCGGGCCACGTCGGCGTAGGCGTACAGATCGGTCGGGCGGCAGCCGTTCATCGCGCCCACCACATGGCCGTCCGGGCGGATCAGCAGCACGGTGTGCGCGGTGGCACCCGGATAGTTCTCGGCGACCAGCAACTCGGTACGGGTCGGCAACGCCGCGACCGCGGTGGACAGTTGGGGCATCAGCCCGGCGGTCAGCCAGTGCCTGCTCTCCCACACCCCGGTACCCGGCGCCACCAGCACCGCCAGCAGATCGCGGCCCAGCCGCTCCCGCAGCCGCCCACGCGTACCGTCCAGCGCGACCACCGGCACATCGGCGGCCTCCCCACGTGGCCATGCGACCGCACCGGGGCCCGGTGCGCGACCGCCACCGTGGGGAGTGGTCAGCGCCAGCGGCGACCGGTCGTAGACCGGTGGAGCGCCGAGCAGGCCGCGGCCGAGGTGGCCGTCCGTCAGCAGGTCGGTGTGGCGGCTCATCGGTCCGGACAGCAGCGAGCGGCGCAGCGTATGCCAGGCCCCGGAGCTGCGCAGCAGCGGCAGCGCCTGGTCGGCGGCGCGCAGTCTGGCCCCCACCGCGTACCGCCGCTCGGCCTGGTAGCTGTCCAGCAGGGTGTCGGAGGCGCCCTGGTGCCAGGCGATGGCCAGCTTCCAGGCGAGGTTCTCCGCGTCCCGCAGCCCCTCCTCAAGCCCCTGCGTCCCCAACGCGCCCAGCAGATGGGCGGCGTCGCCCGCGAGGAAGGCCCGCCCGGAGCGCCACCGGCGCGCCAGCCGTTGGTGCACCGGATACTCGGCGGACCCCAGCAGGTCGTACGGGGGTACCGAGCCCTCGCACCACTCGGCGAGCGTGGACCGGATCAGCGTCACCAGGGCGTCCGCCGTCAGCGGGTGGCCGCCCAGCGGAAGCGCCCAGTCCATCCGCCACACCCCGTCCGGCAGCGGACGCGCCAGCACCTGCGAGCCCCGGCCGCCCGGTGGATCGCGGTGCAGCAGCGCGGTACCGGGCTCGGGCAGGTCGACCCGCAGCGCCGCGACCGCGTGCCGCTCCACGGCGGTTCGGCCGGGGAAGCGCACCTGAAGGAGTTTGCGCAGGGTGGAGCGCGGTCCGTCGCAGCCGACCAGATAGCTGCCGCGCCACCAGGTGTCCGGCGGCCCGGAGGTCCCGGCGGCGCCGCGGGTGTGCACGCTGAGGCCGTGCTCGTCCTGTTCGAAGGCGTACAACCGGCTGCCGGGCGCGACCTTGATCAGTTCCTGTCCGGCGAGCGCCTCGCGCAGGCCCTGCCGCAGCCGGTCCTGCGGCAGGTGCAGCGGCGACGGCTCGGTGTCGGCGTCGAACTCGACGTACTGCACCTCCTGACGGCGGCTCAGGGTTCGCCAGGCCGTCCAGCGTGCCGCGTCGGTGTGTACGGCGGTGTAGCCGAGCCGGGCCAGCAGTTCGGCGGTCCGCGGGCGCAGCACGACGGTGCGCTCGGGCTGCCGCTCGTGCCAGGAGGAGCCGTCGTCCAGCAGGAGGACGGGGACACCGTGCCGGGCGAGGCAGAGGGAGAGGGTCAGGCCGGTGCTGCCCGCACCCGCGACGATCACCGGTTCCATGCGGCGGATCCTCGGTGTGCGGGGGAGATGGCGGTGGCTGCCCGGCGTGCGATCACATCGTGTATGCAACCCACTGCCGCTACCTGCGTCAAGCGCCGCCACGGCCAGTGCGCCGCTGGTTGCCGCCGTCCGACTTAGCCGCGCCCCCGTGCGCCGCGTCGTTCGATCCAGCGGGCCAGCGCGGACAGCGCCAGGCACACCGCCACGTAGCCGGCTGCGATGACGACGAGCACCGCGAGGTATGGACGGCCGCCGGGCGTCATGGTGTTGGAGGTGGCCAGCCGACCCGCGTGGAGGAGTTCCCCGTAGGCGATGACGAAGCCCAGCGAGGTGTCCTTCAGGGTGACCGCCAACTGGCTGACGGCGGTCGGCAGCACCGCCCGCAGCGCCTGCGGGACCAGCACCGTCGCCATCACCCTGGACTTGCGCAGCCCCACGGCGTACCCGGCCTCCGCCTGCCCCCTGGGCACCGCGCTGATCCCCGCCCGCAGCACCTCGGCCTGCACGCACCCGTGGTACAGGGTGAGCCCCAGCACCAGGGCCCAGGACGGCGGGAGGGCGCCGGCGTACAGGGCGAAGACCAGGACCAGCGGCGGCAGTGACCGGAAGAACTCCACGACGGCCGTCGCCGCCCACCGCACCGGCCGGTGCTCCGACAGCCGCCCCACCGCCAGCAACGCGCCGAGCGCCAACGAACCCGCTGCCGCCAGTGCGAACGCTCTCAGGATCGCCAAGGCCCCGTCGCCGACGCGCTGTTGGAGCCCGCGGTCCCGGACCGGATCCCATACGGCCGCCGCGAACTGCCCGTTGCCGCACAGCCGTAGCGCGACGAGGGCGGCCAGCGCGAGGATCGCCGCGGTACTGGCGAGCGCGTAGATCCGTCTGCGGCGGCGCGTCCTGGGGCCGGGCGCGTCGAACAGCGCGCCGGCGCTCATCTCGCCACCGCCAGCCGGTGCTCAAGCAGCTGGAACAACTCGCTGATAACGAAGGTGATCAGGAGATACGCCAGCGCGATCCAGACGAAGACCTCCAGGACGTCGTGGCCGGTCGCGCTCAGCCGCCTCTGCTCGGCGAACAGATCCGTGACGTCGAACGAGCCCGCGATCGCGGAGTTCTTGGTGAGCGCGACCATCAGGCTGCCGATCGGCGCGACGGCGGTACGGCCCGCCTGCGGCAGCACGACCAGCCGCAGCGTCTGCGGGAACGTCATGCCCAGACTGCGGGCCGCCTCGGCCTGCCCCAGCGGCACCGAGTCGACCCCGTGGCGCAGCGCCTCGCCGACGAACGCCGAGGTGTAGCAGCCCAACGCGCCCACCGCGAGGGCGAAGTGGCTGGTGCCGGGGAACAGGATCCGCGGTGCGGCGAACACCGCGACCAGGAACAGCAGCGTCACCGGGGTGTTGCGCAGCAGCGTCACCCACACCGTCGCGAGGATCCGCAGTGCGGGAACCGGGGATACCCGGCAGGCCGCGACCAGCACCCCCAGGGCCAGCGAGAGCGCCGCGCTGACCGAGGTGAGCAGCAGGGTGCCGACGAAGCCGTGGCGGAACAGGGCGAAGTCGTCGAGGAGTACGTGCACGCGCATCCTTTCCGGCGGATGGTGAACACGTGGGTCGCGGCGGCCGGGTGGCCGCCGGTCCGCCTCGTCGTGGTCGCTGGAAGCGTTCGGTGAACGGCTCGGTGGTGCGGAGGTTCCCGGGGGCGCCTCAGTGGTGCAGGATCTTCGACAGGAAGTCCTTCGCCCGTTCGCTGCGCGGACTGCTGAAGAACCGGTCGGGCGGGGCCTGTTCGACGATCCGGCCGTCCGCCATGAAGACCACCCGGTGGGCCGCGGAGCGCGCGAAGCCCATCTCGTGCGTGACCACGACCATGGTCATGCCGTCCCGGGCGAGTTGCCGCATGACCTCCAGCACCTCGTTGATCATCTCCGGGTCCAGCGCCGAGGTCGGCTCGTCGAACAGCATCACCTTGGGCGCCATCGCCAACGCCCGGGCTATCGCCACGCGTTGCTGCTGGCCGCCGGAGAGCTGCGCCGGGTACTTGTCCGCCTGGCCGCTCACCCCGACCCGGTCCAGCAGGCTGCGAGCGGTGCGCTCGGCCGTCTCCCTGGGCGACTTGCGCACCTTGATCTGGCCGAGGGTGACGTTCTCCAGCACCGTCTTGTGCGCGAAGAGGTTGAACGACTGGAAGACCATGCCGACGTCGGCGCGCAGCCGGGCCAGCTCGCGCCCCTCCTGGGGCAGCGGCCTGCCGTCGATACTGATGGCGCCGGAGTCGATGGTCTCCAGCCGGTTGATCGTGCGGCACAGGGTGGACTTGCCGGAGCCGGAGGGGCCTATCACCACGACGACCTCGCCGCGCGCCACGGTGAGGTCGATGTCCCGGAGTACATGCAGCGCGCCGAAGTGCTTGTTGACGCCGTCCAGCACGACCAGCGGCTCGCCCGAGGGCGGTACGGCGCGCTCGGACCATGGGGACGCCGGTGACACCGGAGAGTCGCTCATCGGGCGGTCGCTCCACGTTCGTCGGGTTGGGTGGACCCTATGATCCCCTCCCGTCCACGTCAGTACATCTGAGCGGAACTTGAGCATCACGATCCGGCAACCCTCCGTGGCTTCCCTGTCACGCTAGGTGGTCGGCAGGTGGGTACGGTGCGTACCGGCTGGGTAACGGTGTGCGCTTCACTCCTGGACCCTCTTGACGGGGCACCCGGGTGTCGGGGTGTATTCGATGCTGCCGGCTGCGCACGCCGGGTACGGACAGGCAGGACTGGGGGGAGAGCCGATGCGGCTGTTGCTGGTCGAGGACGACGACAGGGTCGCCGCCGCGCTGTCCGCGGTGCTCGCCAGACACGGCATCGACGTCGTCCACGCCCGCAGCGGCGAGGAGGCGCTGCGCGCCCTGCTGCCGGACGCCGGACCGCCGTTCGCGGTGGTGCTGCTCGACCTGGGCCTGCCGGACCAGGACGGCTTCGAGGTGTGCGGCCGCATCAAGCGCGGCACCGACACCCGGGTGATCATGGTGACCGCGCGGGCGGACGTACGGTCCAGGATCCACGGCCTCAACCTCGGCGCCGACGACTACGTGGTCAAGCCGTACGACACCGGCGAACTGCTCGCCCGCATCCACGCCGTCAGCCGCCGCCCGCCCGAGCACCGCGACCCGGACGTGCCCGCGGACGGGCCCCGGCCCGAGGTGCGGCTCGGCCCGATCGCCATAGAGCTGCCCACCCGGCAGGTCGCGGTGGACGGTGAACCGGTGGCGCTGACCCGCAAGGAGTTCGACCTGCTGGCGCTGCTCGCCCAGCGGCCCGGAGTGGTCTTCCGCCGGGAGCAGATCATCAGCGAGGTGTGGCGTACCAACTGGGAGGGCACCGGGCGCACCCTGGAGGTCCATGTGGCCTCGCTGCGCTCCAAGTTGGGGCTGCCCACGCTGATCGAGACCGTACGCGGGGTCGGCTACCGGCTCGTCGTCCCGGCCGCCCGGTAGGCGCCCGCCCCGTGCGCACCCGCCTCCTTCCGCTGCTGCTCGTCCTGATGGCGGCAGTACTGATCGCCCTCGGCTTCCCGCTCGCCGCCAGCCTGGCCGCCGCGCAGCAGCAGCGGCTCATCGTGGACCGCATCGACGACACCGCGCGGTTCGCCGCCATCGCCCAGTACGTGAGCGCCAGCAGCGAGCCGGACGGCACCATCGTGGTCAACGACGGCGAGCGGGAGTCGACCCTGCGCAGCGAACTCACCCGCTACGAGGACCTGTACGGGATACGCGTCGGCGTCTTCTACCGCGACGGCTCGACGATGGCGGTGGCCCCCCGGAACTGGCTCACCCGACGCCAGGTCGTCGCCGACCCGTCGTTCCAGGAGGCGCTGGCCGGACGGCGCAGCCACAACCCGCCGCAGGTGTGGCCGTGGCAGCGCAGCCGGATCACCGTCGCCTCGCCCATCGTGCGGGACGGCGACGTGGTCGCCGTCGTCCTCACCGACTCGCCCACCGGCGCCATGCGCTCCCGGGTGCTGCACGGCTGGCTGCTGATCGTGGGCGGTGAACTGGCCGCCACGGTGGTGGCCGTGCTGGCCGCGATCCGGCTCACCGCCTGGGTGCTGCGGCCGGTCAGGGTACTGGACCGGGCCGCCCACGACATCGCCACCGGACGGCTGGCCTCACGCGTCGCGGCGGCCGGCGGGCCGCCCGAACTGCGCCGCCTGGCACGGTCGTTCAACGAGATGGCCGACAACGTCGAAGCGGTGCTGGAGCAGCAGCGGGCCTTCGTCGCGGACGCCTCCCACCAGTTGCGCAACCCGCTGTCCGCGCTGCTGCTGCGGATAGAGCTGCTCAGCCTGGAACTGCCGGAAGACAACGCGGAGATCGCCTCGGTACGGGAGGAGGGCAAGCGGCTGGCGACCGTGCTGGACGACCTGCTGGGCCTGGCCACCGCCGAACACGCCGCCGCAAACCTGCGGTTGACCGACATCGCGGCGCTCGCCGCGGACCGGGTCGCCGCCTGGCGGCCCGCCGCGGACCGGGCGGGGGTCGAGCTCCGCCACGAGGGTGCCGCGGCGGCCACCGGCTGGGCCGACCCCATCGCACTGTCCAGCGCCCTGGACGCGGTGGTGGACAACGCGGTGAAGTTCACCCCGGACGGTGCGGAGGTGGTGGTCAGCGTGCTGACCGGGGCGGACACCGTCAAGGTGGTGGTCGCCGACGGCGGTCCCGGGCTCACCGAGGACGAACTCGCCCGGATCGGCGACCGGTTCTGGCGCGGCTCGCGCCACCAGAACGTGGACGGCTCGGGCCTCGGCCTGTCCATCGCCCGGGTGCTGCTCGCCAAGGGCGGCGGCACGATCGGCTACGCGCCCAACCAGCCGCACGGACTGCGGGTGACGCTCACCGTGCCGCGTAGCGAACCTACGGCTTGACCGACAGGTAGTAGCGGCGCGCGCCCTCGTGCAGCGGCAGCGGATCGGTGAAGATCGCGGTACGCAGGTCGACCTGCTGGGCCGAGTGCACCACCGCGCCGATGCTGTCCCGGCTGTCGATCACCGTCTGGGTGACCCGCTGCACCAGCGCGGGGTCGGTGCGGTCCGTGGTGACTAAAAGGTTCGCCACCGCGATCGTCTCGATCGACTGCCCGTGCTGCACGTTGGGGTACGCGTCCGGCGGCATCACCGCCGCCCGGTAGAAGTCGGCGGCGGCGCCGAGTTGGTGCAGCGGCTGTATCACGTCGGCGAGCGGGACCAGTTTGATCGGGTACTCCCTGGCCAGTTGCTGGATCGCCAGGGTGGGCAGCCCGCCGGACCAGAAGAACGCGTCCAGCTTCCCGGACTCCAGCAGCCCCGGCGCGGTGTCAACCCCGGCGGGCACCGCCTTCAGGTCCCGGTCCGCGTCGAGTCGGGCGGCCTTGAGCAGCCGCCGCGCGATGAGGCTCACGCCGGAGCCCGGCTGGCCGATGCCCACCCGCAGCCCGCGCAGGTCGCGCACCGAGTTCACCTTCGACCGGGCGGGCACGATCAGTTGCATGTAGTCGTCGTACAGCCGGGCCACCGCCCGCAGATGCGAGGCGCCGGGCCCGTGGTAGTCGGCCGCGGCGTCGGCCTGGGTGAAGGTGAAGTCGGCCTGGCCGGAAGCCAGGTACTCCAGGTTCTGCACCGACCCCTGCGACGCCTTCAGCCGCACCGCCACCCCGGGCAGGTCACGCCGGAGATCGCCCTGGAGCAACTCCCCGTACTTCTGGTACACCCCGCTCGGCACCCCGGTGGCGACGGTCAGCGGCCCACGCGGATACGGCGCCCCGGCAGAGTGCAGCACCTCCCACAGCACCAGCGCGCCCGCCAGCCCCAGGGCGATCCCCAACCGCACGGCCCGCCCTCGCCTGGCTGGTAGCTGAAACCTCATGACCCGCGATCCTGCCAGCACGACCGGGGCTTGATAAGGGCGCGGCGGCGGCTGGGCCGGAGCACGTACCCTGGTGGATTGAGATGAGCGCGAAGACATATGAGGTGCGCACCTACGGGTGCCAGATGAACGTCCACGACTCCGAGCGGCTGGCCGGGCTGCTGGAGGACGCGGGGTATGTACGGGCATCCACTGGTGATGACGCCGATGTGGTGGTCTTCAACACCTGTGCGGTGCGGGAGAACGCCGACAACCGGCTCTACGGCAATCTCGGGCAGCTCGCGCCCAGGAAGGCCGCGCGGCCGGGTATGCAGATCGCGGTCGGCGGCTGCCTCGCGCAGAAGGACCGGGACACCATCGTCAAGAAGGCGCCCTGGGTCGACGTGGTCTTCGGCACCCACAACATCGGACAGCTGCCGGTGCTGCTGGAGCGGGCCAGGATCGCGGAAGAGGCGCAGGTCGAGATCGTCGAGTCGCTGGAGACCTTCCCCTCCACGCTGCCCACCCGCCGCGAGTCCGCCTACGCCGCATGGGTCGCCATCTCCGTCGGCTGCAACAACACCTGCACCTTCTGCATCGTCCCGGCGCTGCGCGGCAAGGAGAAGGACCGCCGTCCCGGCGACATCCTGGCCGAGGTCGAGACGCTGGTCGCGGACGGCGTCATCGAGGTCACGCTGCTCGGCCAGAACGTCAACGCGTACGGCTCCGACATCGGCGACCGCGAGGCGTTCTCCAAGCTGCTGCGCGCCTGCGGCAACGTCGAGGGCCTGGAGCGGGTGCGCTTCACCTCGCCGCACCCCCGGGACTTCACCGACGACGTGATCGCGGCGATGGCCGAGACGCCGAACGTGATGCACCAGCTGCACATGCCGCTGCAGTCCGGCTCCGACACCGTGCTCAAGGCGATGCGCCGCTCCTACCGGCAGGAGCGCTACCTCGGCATCATCGAGAAGGTGCGCGCCGCGATGCCGGACGCCGCCATCTCCACCGACATCATCGTCGGCTTCCCCGGCGAGACCGAGGCTGACTTCGAGCAGACCCTGCACGTGGTGCGGGAGGCGCGCTTCGCCCAGGCCTTCACCTTCCAGTACTCCAAGCGGCCGGGCACCCCGGCCGCCACGATGGACGGGCAGATCCCCAAGGAGGTCGTCCAGGAGCGCTACGAGCGGCTGGTCGCGCTCCAGGAGGAGATCTCCTGGGAGGAGAACAAGAAGCAGGTGGGACGCACCCTTGAGGTGCTGGTCGCCGAGGGCGAGGGCCGCAAGGACGACGCCACCCACCGGCTGTCGGGCCGGGCGCCCGACAACCGCCTGGTGCACTTCGAGCGCCCCACGGAGCCGGTGCGTCCGGGCGACGTGGTGACCGTCGAGGTCACCTACGCGGCCCCGCACCACCTGCTCGCCGAGCGCCCCGCCCTGGCGGTGCGGCGCACCGGTGCGGGCGACGCGTGGGAGCGGCGCACCGCCGCGCCCGAGCCCAAGGGCGTGATGCTCGGCCTGCCCACCGTCGGCGTCCCGGCGCCCGCCCCGGCCCCGGCGAACGCCTGCGGCTGCGACTGAGCCGCGGAACGGGGACGCGCGGGGGCGGGTGGAAGAGGCGGCGGTCGTCGCCGCTCGGGCCGCACGACGGCCCGGTGCCCGAACGGCCCTCATGGCCGGGCCGCGACGTCCTGCTCTGACCGCCCGGGCGATCACCGCCCGGTAAGGTGCCGGACATGCTGGTCGCCGCCGCCGTAGTGCCCTGCCCGCCGTTGCTGGTGCCTGAGGTCGCGGTGGGTGCCGCGCCCGAGCTGGACGGGCTGCGGGCCGCCTGTGCGGACGCCGTCGGGGTGCTGGCCGCCGCCAGGCCCGACCGCCTGATGGTGCTCGGGCCCGCCGAGCAGTCCGGGCGGGGACCGCATCCGCAGGGTGCCACCGGCTCGTTCCGGTCGTTCGGCGTCCACCTGGACGTCACGCTCGGGGAGCGGCAGGGCGAGGCGCCCGGACGGCTGCTGCCCCCGTCGCTCGCGGTGGCGGCCTGGCTGCTGACCCGCACCGAGTGGACCGCGGCGCCCGTCGAGGGCCTCGGGGTCGGTGAGCCGCTGGCCCCGGAGTCGTGCGCCGAGCTGGGCCGGGAACTGGCGGCGTCCGCGCAGCGGGTGGCGATGCTGGTGGCCGCGGACGGCAGCGCGCGGCGCAGCCCGAAGGGTCCCGGCTACTTCGACGAGCGGGCCGAGCCGTTCGACGCCTCGGTGGCCGCCGCGCTGGCGCGCGCCGACACCACCGCGCTCGCCGCCCTGGACGCCAAGCTCGCCGCCGAGCTGCTGGCCGCCGGGCGGGCGCCCTGGCAGGTGCTCGCGGGCGCGGCCGAGGGCGCGCGACTGCGCGGCGAGCTGCTGTACGACGAAGCGCCGTACGGCGTCGGGTACTTCGTGGCCGCCTGGTCCTGAGGGCGGGCGCGGTACGCGACGGGCCGCGCAGCGCTTGGCTGCGCGGCCCGTCGGGTTGGCGGGCCGTCAGGCCCGGGGCACGGGGCTCAGTTGCGGGCGCCTTCGCCGGTCTCGCTGTCGGCCGCCTTGTCGGCGGACTGCTGCTTGGGGATGCCGACCTGGTCGGCGGACTCCGCGGACTTGGCCGACTCCTCCGGTGTCTCCTCCGGTGCTGTGCTGGCGCTCTCGGCCGGCGCCGCCTCGGTCGCCGCCTTGGTGGACGAACCACGCCGAAGCCAATCGAAAACACCCATTAGTTACTCCAGACCTTGCTCGTGCGGGGGAAAAACCGCGTCCGCTCGGGCAACGACCGCACACGTGACCAGTCACGTAACTCGATCGAGGGCGGTGCCCGAAATTTGGGAGACTGGGGAGGTGAACAACGTTGTCCCATCCCCCCGCACCCCCCGGGTGATCGCCGTCGTCGGCCCCACCGCCGCCGGAAAGTCCGACCTGGGCGTCCGGCTCGCACAGTCCCTCGGCGGCGAGGTCGTCAACGCCGACTCCATGCAGCTCTACCGCGGGATGGACATCGGCACCGCCAAGCTCACCGAGAGCGAGCGCGGTGGTGTCCCGCACCATCTGCTCGACATCTGGGACGTGACGGTGGCGGCCAGCGTCGCCGAGTACCAGCGGCTGGCGCGCGCCGAGATCGACCGGCTGCTGGCGGCCGGGCGCACCCCGATCCTGGTCGGCGGCTCCGGCCTGTACGTACGGGCCGCGATCGACGTCCTGGAGTTCCCCGGCACCGACCCCGAGGTGCGGGCCCGGCTGGAGCGGGAGTTGCAGGAGCGCGGCACCGGTCCGCTGCACGCCCGGCTGGCCGCCGTGGACCCCGAGGCGGCGCGGTCGATCCTGCCCAGCAACGGGCGCCGCATCGTGCGCGCGCTGGAGGTCGTGGAGATCACCGGCCGCCCGTTCACCGCCAACCTGCCCGGCCCGGACGCCCAGCGGTCGGTCTACGACACCGTCCAGATCGGTGTGGACGTACCGCGCCCGGTGCTCGACGAGCGGATCACCCTGCGGGTGGACCGGATGTGGCAGGCCGGACTGCTGGACGAGGTGCGGGCGCTGGAGGCCGTCGGGCTGCGGGACGGGCTGACGGCCTCCCGCGCGCTGGGCTACCAGCAGGTGCTGGCGCACTTCGCCGGTGAGTGCGGCGAGGACGAGGCGCGGGCGGAGACCGTGCGCGCCACCAAGCGCTTCGCGCGCCGTCAGGACTCGTGGTTCCGCCGTGACGCGAGGGTGCACTGGATCAGCGGTGGGCTAACGGAACTCGCCGACCAGGCAATGGCGTTGCTCGAACGGGCGGTCACAGCCTGATCACGTGATGGCCACGGGACGCCCCGCTGGGGGTTGACCGCCCTGACACCGTGCCATTATCGAGCACGGGCTACATCGGACGAGGTGGGAGGGCGTGTGGCGATGGAGGCCGGCCCTCGTGACCGACCCGGGCGGGACCAGCGGCGGCCTGCGGACGAACTGCCGCAGCCGCGCCCGGACAGTGAGCTGGCGGCCCTCCCGTTGACCGACGACGGCCCCGCCGAGGACGAGACGGACCCGGAAGCGGAATCCGACGCGCAGTCCTTCCGGGAACTGCGCCCACCGCGCCGGATGCGCATCTGGCAACTCGTCCCGATCGTCGGGCTGGGCACCGTGGGTTCGCTGATGTTCGCCTTCCCGCTCGCCTTCGAGTTCGGCGACGGGGGACCGGTGGTCGCCATGCTCGGCCTGCTGCTCAGCTGCTGTTCGGCGGGCTGGGCCATCATGGCCGCCCGCCGGGTCGGCTACACCTGGCCGGGCCTGCCCGCCCGGGGCTCCGGCCAGCGCCCCGACTGGCGCTTCGTCGCCGGTTACACCGCCTTCGCCCTCCTGGTCGCCCTGCTGGCCGTCTGGCGCGTGGCCCGCCTGCGCTGAACCCGGGCCCTCGCAAAGGCTCGCCGCGTCGCCGGGCAACCGGCGCCGCGGACCGGCGCTCCCGACGCACCGCGGCCCGTGAAGGGCCGCAGGATACGATCGAAGACGTGAACGCCGCACCGCAGCCGCTGTCCTTCCTCAAGGGCCACGGCACCGAGAACGACTTCGTGATCGTCCCCGACCCGGACGGTCGGCTCGACCTGTCCGCCGCGGACGTGGCCCGGCTGTGCGACCGCAGGGCGGGCATCGGCGGCGACGGCCTGCTGCGCGTGGTGCGCTGCGCCGCGCACCCGGAGGCCACCGCGCTCGCCGACGAGGCCGAGTGGTTCATGGACTACCGCAACAGCGACGGCAGCGTCGCCGAGATGTGCGGCAACGGTGTCCGGGTCTTCGCCCGCTACCTGGAGCGCGCCGGGCTCGCCGAGGCGGGCGACCTGGCCGTCGCCACCCGCGCCGGGATCCGCCGGGTCCACCTCGCCAAGCCGGGCCCGGACGGCACGCCCGGCGACATCACCGTGGACATGGGCCGTGCGCTGCTGCCCGCCGGTGAGATCACCGTCACCGTGGGCGAGCGCTCCTGGCCCGCCCGCAACGTCAACATGGGCAACCCGCACGCCGTCGCGTTCGTCGCGGACCTCGCCGACGCCGGGAAGCTGTTCGACGCCCCGCTGGTGAGCCCCGCCGACGCCTACCCCGCAGGCGTCAACGTCGAGTTCGTGGTCGACCGCGGCCCGCGCCATGTGGCCCTGCGGGTGCACGAGCGCGGCTCCGGCGAGACGCGCTCCTGCGGCACCGGCGCCTGCGCCGTGATGGTCGCCGCCGCGCGCCGCGACGGGGTCGACCCGGCCGTCACCGGCAGCCCCGTCCGCTACACGGTCGACGTCCCCGGCGGACGGCTGGTGATCGCCGAACACCCTGACGGCACCGTGGAGATGACCGGCCCCGCGGTCATCGTCGCGGAGGGCGTCATCGATCCGCACTGGCTCGCGACCGCCGACTAGACCGCAAATGTGTCGGTATCCGGGTTCCCTCTAAAGGGTGGTCCGGCGGGTGATCCGGATCACCCTGGGCGAGAGGCCGACAGCAGCCGGTGGCGGGCTCGGTAGCATCAAGCACCGGCGCGGCATCCAGCACGCCGCCGGTGTTGGCTGCCGGAGGTGCCCGATGAGCGCTAAGAACGCCGTTGACGCGGTGACCGCATCCCAGGGGACCGAGCGCAGGCGCGGTCTGTCCCGCCTGGATCTGCGCAGACTGGGCCGGGCCGCGCTGTTGGGTGCGGCCGGTGGCCGGGACCGGCTGCCCGACGCCATCGAGCACATCGCCAAGGTGCACCGCGGCCACCATCCGCGCGCCGACCTCGACGCGCTGCGCCGGGCGTACGTGCTCGCCGAGGCCTCGCACCGCGGCCAGTTCCGCAAGAGCGGTGAGCCCTACATCACCCATCCGCTGGCCGTCACCCTGATCCTGGCCGAACTCGGCGCGGAGACAACGACGTTGACGGCGTCCTTGCTGCACGACACCGTCGAGGACACCGACGTGACGCTCGATCAGGTGGGCGAGCAGTTCGGCGCGGAGGTGCGCTACCTCGTCGACGGTGTCACCAAGCTGGAGAAGGTGGACTACGGGGCTGCGGCCGAGCCCGAGACGTTCCGCAAGATGCTGGTCGCCACCGGCAACGACGTCCGTGTGATGTCCATCAAGCTGGCCGACCGGCTGCACAACATGCGAACCCTCGGCGTGATGCGCCCGGAGAAGCAGGCCAGGATCGCCAAGGTCACCGGGGACGTGCTCATTCCGCTGGCCGAGCGGTTGGGCGTGCAGGCGCTCAAGACCGAGCTGGAGGACATGGTCTTCGCCATCCTGCACCCCGAGGACTACGCCAGGGCAAGGGAGTTGATGCTGGACCACTACTCCCGGCCGGAACCGCTGGAGAAGGTCGCCGACGAGGTGCGGGCGGTGCTGCGGGACGCCGGGATCACCGCGGAGGTGGGGATCCGCGCCCGGCATGTGCTCTCCGTACACCGGGCGCGGCTCAAACGCGGCGGGCAGCTCGGCGGCAGCGAGTTCGGCCGGCTGCTGGTGCTGGTCGGCGAGGACGCCGACTGCTACGCCGTACTGGGGGAGTTGCACACCTGCTTCACTCCGGTGATTGCGGAATTCAAGGACTTCATCGCGGCCCCGAAGTTCAACCTCTACCAGTCGCTGCACACCGCCATCGCCGACCGGCACGGCGCGATCACCGAAGTCCTGGTCCGCACCCGGCAGATGCACCGGGTCGCCGAAGCCGGCGTGGTCGCCCTGGGCAACCCCTATACGACGGCGGACAGTTCGGACGACGGCGAGCGCACCGACCCCACCCGGCCCGGCTGGCTCTCCCGGCTGCTGGAGTGGCAGCGGGACGCCTCCGACCCGGACACGTTCTGGACCGCGCTGCGCGACGAACTGGCCCAGGACCGGGAGATCACCGTCTTCTCCGCCGACGGCGGCACCATCGGCCTGTCCGCCGGGGCCTCCTGTATCGACGCGGCGTACGCGCTGCACGGCGAGACGGCGCACACCTGCGTGGGCGCCCGGGTCAACGGCCGCCTCGTCTCGCTCGGCACCGCGCTGCGCGACGGCGACACCCTGCACCTGCTGATGGCCGCGGGCTCCGGTCCGTCCCCGGACTGGCTGGGCCACGCGCACACCGCCGCCGCGCGGATCGCGATCAGCCGCTGGCTGGCCGCCCACCCCGAGGAACGCGCCGAGGAGGAGCCCGCCGCGCAGGAGGGCGGCGGCGCGTCCCGCCCGGTGCGCACCGCCGAGGAGGCGCCGGCCGCCGAGCCCGTCGCGGTCACCGACCGGCCGGGCGCGGCGGTACGGCTGGCCCGCTGCTGTACCCCGGTGCCGCCGGACGCGGTGACCGGGTTCGTCATCCGCGGCGGCACCGTCGCCGTGCACCGCGCCGAGTGTCCGGCGGTGGCCAGGATGACCGCCGCCGGGCGTGCGCCGCAGACCGTGCGCTGGCGCACCGAGACGCCCGCCGCCGGATACCGGGTCACCGTCCGCGCCGAGGCGCTGGGCCGCCCCCACCTGCTGGCCGACCTCACCGAGGCGATCTCCGCCGAGGGCGTCGGCATCCTCGCCGCCGACGTGGAACCCCCGCAGGAGCAGCGGGTCCGCCACACGTACACCATCGAACTGCCCGAGCCGGGCGCCCTGTCCGCGCTGATGCGGGCGATGCGCCGGGTGCCCGGCGTCTACGACGTCTACCGCACCCAGGCCCGCCCGATGGCCGCCGCCCGCGGCTGACGGCAACCGCGCTGACCTTCTGGGGCCGATCGGGTGCGGAACCGGCCGCGCCGCCCGCGGACCCGACCGCCGCGCTGATAAGCGGTGGTCCATGTTCGCAACCACCGTCGGCCGGGCGGTCGTGGCCGCCGCCACCGTCCTCGCCCTGACCGGCGCCCAGCAGCCCGGCGCACCGGCGGTCGGCCGAGGCGACCGGCTCTATCCGGCGGTCGGCGATCCGAGCTACGACGCCACCGCCTACGACATCTCGCTCGACTACCACGGGCTAGGCCGGCCGCTGGACGCGGTCACCCGGATCCGGGCCCGCGCGCTGACCGCCCTGGACGGCTTCCAACTGGACTTCACGGGTGCGCGGGTGTCGTCGGTGCTGGTCGACGGGCGTCCGGCGCGGTTCACCCGACAGGGGGAGCGACTGCTGGTCACGCCGTGGCGGCAGATCCGCGCCCGTGAAGCCATGACCGTCACCATCACCCACACCAGCGACCCGCACGGCCTGCCGGGCGACGGCGGCTGGATCCGCACCAGAGACGGGCTGGCGATGGGCAACCAGCCGGAGTCCGCGCACCGCGTCTTCCCCTGCAACGACCACCCCTCCGACAAGGCCCGCTTCACCTTCCGGATCACCGCGCCGAACGGCATCACCGTGGTCGCCAACGGACTGCCGCTGGGTGCCCCGCGCGTCTCCCCGGCCGGCACCACCTGGACGTACCGCACCGCGCACCCGATGGCCACCGAGCTGGCCCAGGTCTCCATCGGGCGCTCCGCCGTCCTGCGGCACACCGGCCCCGAGGGCCTGCCGCTGCGCGATGTGGTGGCCGCCGCCGACCGAGACCGGCTGGCCGCCCGGCTGGCGCTGACCCCCGGGCAGCTGACCTGGATGGAGGCGCAGGTCGGCCGCTACCCCTTCGAGACGTACGGGATCCTCGACGTCGACACCACGACCGGCTTCGAGCTGGAGACCCAGACCCTGTCCCTGTTCGAGCGGCGGGTCCTGCTCGCCCCCGAGCGCCTGGCCGCGCCGCTGATGGTGCACGAGCTGTCCCACCAGTGGTTCGGTGACAGCGTCACCCCCGCCGCCTGGTCCGACCTGTGGCTCAACGAGGGCCACGCCACCTGGTACGAGTGGCGCTACCGGGCGGAGAAGAGGTACGGGGAGTCGCTGGACCAGCAGGCCAGGAGCGCCTACCAGCGGGACGCCGCCAACCGCCGCCTCGCGGGCCCGCCCGCCCTGCCCAAGCCGCCCGCCCGTGACCAGCTGTCGATCTTCCGCGACAACGTGTACTCCGGCGGCGCCCTGGCCCTGTACGCACTTCGCCAGGAGATCGGCGACGCCGTGTTCCGGCGTCTGGAGCGTGTCTGGGTCACCGTGCACCGCGACGGCAACGCCTCCACCGCCGACTTCATCACCCTGGCCTCGCACGTCGCCGGACGCGACCTGTCCGGTTTCCTGCGCGGCTGGCTCTACGGCAAGACCACCCCGCCCATGCCCGGCCACCCCAAGTGGCGGCAGGGGGCGGCCCCGGCGAAACACACGTGACGTGGCCGCCGTACCGTGCGACCATCGAGGCGGCCGCCGTGGGAATCCTCCGGCCCCGCGCCGCGTTACCACATACGACGGACGGTCCTGGCCGCCCGGGCCGCAAACCATCATCTCCGTGACGCAAAGGAACAAATGACCAACTCCACTGCTCCCTCCTCGGCCCACGAGGCCGACCGCCAGCGCCTTTCCGAGAACCGTCGGGCCCACGCCCTGATGGACGAGGACACCGCGTGGAGCCAGGAGATCGACGGGGAGCGGGACGGCGAGCAGTTCGACCGCTCGGACCGTGCTTCGCTGCGCCGCGTCGCGGGCTTGTCCACCGAGCTGGAGGACATCACCGAGGTCGAGTACCGGCAGCTGCGCCTGGAGCGCGTGGTGCTGGTCGGAGTGTGGACCGACGGCACGGTGGACGACGCCGACAACTCCCTGGCCGAGCTGGCCGCGCTCGCCGAGACCGCGGGCGCCCTGGTCCTCGACGGAGTGATCCAGCGCCGCGACAAGCCCGACCCGGCCACCTACATCGGCTCCGGCAAGGCCCAGGAACTGCGCGACATCGTCGTGGAGACCGGCGCCGACACCGTGGTCTGCGACGGTGAGCTGAGCCCCGGCCAGCTGATCCACCTGGAAGACGTGGTCAAGGTCAAGGTGGTCGACCGCACCGCGCTGATCCTCGACATCTTCGCCCAGCACGCCAAGTCCCGAGAGGGCAAGGCGCAGGTCTCCCTGGCCCAGATGCAGTACATGCTGCCCAGGCTGCGCGGCTGGGGCCAGTCGCTGTCCCGGCAGATGGGTGGTGGTGGCTCCGGCTCGTCCGGCGGCGGCATGGCCACCCGCGGCCCCGGTGAGACCAAGATCGAGACCGACCGGCGGCGGATCCGCGAGAAGATGGCGAAGATGCGCCGGGAGATCGCGGAGATGAAGACCAGCCGCGATCTGAAGCGCAAGGAGCGCAAGCGCCACCAGGTCCCCTCGGTGGCCATCGCGGGCTACACCAACGCGGGCAAGTCCTCGCTGCTCAACCGGCTCACCGGGGCCGGCGTCCTGGTGGAGAACGCGCTGTTCGCCACCTTGGACCCCACCGTGCGACGGGCCGAGACGCCCAGCGGTCGGCTCTACACGCTCGCCGACACCGTCGGGTTCGTCCGGCACCTGCCGCACCACCTGGTCGAGGCGTTCCGCTCCACCATGGAGGAGGTCGCCGACGCCGACCTGATCCTGCACGTGGTGGACGGCTCGCACCCGGTCCCCGAGGAGCAGCTCGCCGCGGTGCGCGAGGTGTTCCGCGACGTCGGCGCGCTCGACGTGCCGGAGATCGTGGTGGTCAACAAGGCGGACGCGGCGGACCCGCTGGTCCTCCAGCGGCTGCTGCGCAACGAGAAGCACTCCATCGCGGTCTCCGCCCGCACCGGTCGCGGCATGGACGAGCTGCTGCGGCTGATCGACGACGAACTGCCCCGGCCCGCCGTACGGGTTGAGGCGCTCGTGCCGTACACGCACGGCGCGCTGGTCTCCCGGGTGCACGCCAGCGGCGAGGTGCTCGCCGAGGAGCACACCGGCGAGGGCACGCTGCTCACCGCCCGGGTGCACGACGACCTCGCCGCCGAACTGGAGCCGTTCGCCCTCGCGGTCCAACGCTGAGCGCACACCGGCACCGAGGCCCGCCAGCCCCTTCCGGGGCGGCGGGCCTCAACTCGTGTGACGAGTCCTACTGGTTGGCGAACTTCTGGCTGATCGCCTGGTAGACGCCCTGCGCCTCCGGGCCCAGGTGCGGTCCGGCCAGCCAGGTGTTGTCGGCCGGGCCGATGGAGGTGTTGGACACCAGCGCCACCTGGCCGTCCGGCATCTTGGCGAACCAGCCGCCGCCCGAGGAACCGCCGGTCATCGTGCAGCCCAGCCGGTACTCGGTCGGCATGCTCGGGTCCAGCGACAACCGGCCCGGCTTGCCCAGGCAGTCGAACATCTTCTGGCCGTCGTACGGTGCGGCCGCCGGGTAGCCCCAGGCGCCGACCGAGCTGAACTGGTTCACCGCCGGAGCGTTGAACCACACCGGCAGTGCCGCGCCCACCGTCTCCTGGAGGGACTTGCCGCCCGCGTTCTCCGGCTTCACGTGCAGCACCGCGAAGTCGTACGGGGAGCCGTAGCCGCCGGTCTCCGAACCCGTGGAGATCCACTGGCTGGAGGTCTGCGCCCAGTCCGCCCACCACACGCCGTACGGGGCGACCTCGCTCTGCGGGGCGGAGTTGACCTGCGAGGCGGGCAGGGCCTGGTCGTTGTAGGACGGCACGAAGGCGATGTTGCGGTACCAGCCGCCCTTGGCGCCCGCGTGCACACAGTGTCCCGCGGTCCACACCAGGTTGGACTTGCCCGGGTGCGCCGGGTCGTCGACCACCGTGCCGGAGCAGACGAACGAGCCCTGCGGGGTGTCGAAGAACACCTTGCCCACCGGCGCCGCGTTGTTGTGGTACGGCGTCTGCACTGCCTGCGCGGCCTTCGCCGCGGGCGCCGGGTCGGAGACCCCCCGGTCCTGGCCGATGCTGGTCGGAACCTCGTTCGGGCTGTCCTTCGCCTGGCTCATCCGGGACGGCTTCCACAGGTTCTTGATGACCGGGTTGATGAAGTCGGCCGCCTGGTGCGCCCAGTGGTCCCACTTCTTCCAGTCGCCCTGCTTCCACTTCTGCAGGTCCCGGGTGGGCAGCTTCGGTGTCGACTGCCCGGCCGGGGCGACCGACGCGCTCGGCTTGGCGTCGGCGTCAGGCTGGTTCGGGCCGCACGCGGTGGCCGACAGCGCGATGACCGCGGTGACGGCCGCCGTGGCGAGGGCGGACCGGCGGATGGCTGGCATTGGGTGTTCTCCCCCTGATGTCTCACGTCCGAGGACGTCGAGACGCTGATGTGTCCTTGTCATGCTCCGGCGTGGAGCGATGCACCATCATGCCGCTGCCGATGGGGACGGTTTACGGGGGGTGTGTGGTTCACCTGTGAAGGTTGGGGCCCCCGCCGTGGTGCGCCGTCCGACCGTCAAGGTCTCCCCAACGGCCGTTGCCAGCCGCCGCCCCGGGCGTTGACACGGGGAGGGAAACGCCCTCCGCGCACCCCAACGCCAACCTCCCAGGAGGACCCGTCCCGTGGCCGCAACGCCATCCACCGCCCTCGCCTCCGCGCCCACCCAGTCCGCCGAGCGGCTCGCAACTCCGCTGCCCGGCAACGGAGTCGAGGGCGGTGGCGGCGGCGAGGCCGAGGGCATCCTGCGGCGGCAGGCGGCACGCGAGTCGGCGGCGCGCACCTACGCCCGGTCACTGCCGATCGTGCCGGTACGGGCCCGCGGCATGACCATCGAGGGCGCCGACGGCCGACGCTACCTCGACTGCCTCGCCGGCGCGGGGACGTTGGCGCTCGGCCACAACCACCCGGTGGCGCTGGAGGCGATCCGCTCGGTACTGGACTCCGGTGCGCCGCTGCACGTCCTGGACCTCGCCACCCCCATCAAGGACGCCTTCACCACCGCCCTGTTGGAGACCCTGCCGCCGGAACTCGCCGACCACGCGCGGATCCAGTTCTGCGGCCCCGCCGGTACCGACGCGGTGGAGGCCGCGCTCAAGCTGGTGCGCACCGCCACCGGACGCGGCGGACTGCTCGCCTTCTCCGGCGCGTACCACGGGATGACCTCCGCCGCGCTCGCCGCCACCGGCGACACCGCCGCCCGGGCCACCGTCGGCGACGCCGACGCCCGGGTGACCCGGCTGCCCTACCCGTACGACTACCGCTGCCCGTTCGGCGTCGGCGGGACCGGGGGCGCCGAGCTCTCGGCGCGCTGGACGGCCAGCCTGCTGGACGACCCCAAGGGAGGCGTGCAGCCGCCCGCCGGGATGGTCGTGGAAGCGGTACAGGGCGAGGGCGGAGTGATCCCCGCCCCCGACAACTGGCTGCGCCGGATGCGGGAGATCACCAAGCGACGCGGCATCCCGCTGATCGTCGACGAGGTGCAGACCGGGGTGGGCCGCACCGGCGCCTTCTGGGCGGTGGAACACAGCGGGATCGTGCCGGACGTCATGGTGCTGTCCAAGGCCATCGGCGGCAGCCTGCCGCTCGCCGTGATCGTCTATCGCGCGGAACTCGACGCCTGGCAGCCGGGAGCACACGCCGGAACGTTTCGCGGGAACCAGCTCGCCATGGCGGCGGGGATGGCCACCCTGCGGTACGTACAGGAGAACCGGCTGGCCGAACGGGCCGCCACGGTGGGCGCCCGGATGCTCACCCGGCTGCGCGGCCTCGCCGCCCACCACGCCTGCATCGGCGACGTACGCGGACGCGGCCTGATGATCGGCGTCGAGCTGGTCGACGCCGACGCCGACCGAGACGAGTACGGCGCACTGCCCGCCGCCCCCCAACTCGCCACCGCCGTACGGACCGAGGCACTGCGCCGAGGACTGATCGTGGAACTCGGCGGACGGCACGGCAGCGTGGTGCGGCTGCTGCCACCGCTGACCATCACCGACGAGCAGACCGAGGCGGTGCTCGACCGGCTGACCGACGCCATCGCCGCCGCCGACCGGCTGGCCCGCAAGGCGAAGGCGAGCGGCGCGAAATGAATCGCGGCCGGTGCGCGGTGCCGAACACGCGCCGGGAGCACGCGGAGCGCGAGACGCGCGCCCGGATCACAGGGCAGGCGGTCGCGCACCCAGTGATCCGAAACCGGGGCATCGCACCCGCCCGGGGTGGGGTAACCCTCCGTCGTACCTCGCGCCGCCCCACCGGACGGCGTACCGCCGACCACCGCTCCCAGGCCGTCCCACCGTCGTCCATCCCCCCACGGAGCACAGCGATGACCTCCCACCCGCCCCTGGCCGACGCCACGCCCGACGCCACCCCGCCGGGCCCCGCCCGCGGCCCCGCCATCCCGTCCGCGCCCCGCCGGGCCGACGCCGAACCGGCGCACCACGCCGAGACCGGCCACTTCGACGCCGAGCACAACGGTGTGCCGCGCACCGGGCCGCGGGACACCGACCCGCTGGAGCAGCGGGACGCCTACGCCACCGCCAACCACGCCGGCCTGGAGAGCCTGTTGCGCTGCTGGGCGCGGGAGACCGGCGGCACCCCGGACCCGGACGGCACACTGCGGATCCCGCTCACCTCGACCGGCGTCACGCTCCATGTCCCGGTACGGCACTGGTCCGCGGTCGGCACCCACCGCTTCGGCCCGCCCGCCATGCCGTCCGGGGCGCCGGTGGACGCCGTCACCCTCGCCGTACTGCTCGCCCGGGAGACCGGCGCCGCGGCCGAGGAGGCCGCCGACCTGGCCGCCCGGGTCGCCGACTCGGTGGGCCGCACCGCGGTCTTCGTGGACGACCGGCGGGCCAACCCGACCGCACCGCCCGGCACCCCGCCGTTCCTGGAAGCCGAACAGTCGCTGCTGCTCGGCCATCCGCTGCACCCCACCCCCAAGAGCCGCCAGGACCTGTCCGGCGCGGAGGCCCGCGTCTACTCGCCGGAGACCCGCGGCGCGTATCCGCTGCACTGGATGGCCGTCGACCGCTCGGTGCTGGCCACCGACTCCGCCTGGACCGACCGCGGCCGCGCCATCCCCGCCGACCGCGTCACCGCCCGACTGGCCGGAAAGGGACTCAGGCTGCCGCCCGGCACCGTGGCCCTGCCGCTGCACCCCTGGCAGGCACGCGAAGTACGGCACCGCCCCCGGGTGCGCCAACTCCTCGACGCCGGACTGCTGCACGACCTCGGCCCGTACGGCGACCACTGGCATCCGACCTCCTCCATCCGTACCGTCTACCGGCCCGACGCGCCCGCGATGCTCAAGCTCTCGCTCGCCGTGCGGATCACCAACTCCCGCCGGGAGAACCTCCGTAAGGAACTCGTCCGCGGCGTGGAGGTCCACCGGCTGCTGCGCAGCGGACTCGCCCAGCAGTGGCACGCCAACCACCCCGGCTTCGACATCGTGCGCGACCCGGCATGGCTCGCCGTCGACACACCCGACGGCGAACCCGTTCCCGGCCTCGACGTCGTACTGCGCCACGTCTCGTTCGGCGCGCAGGACGACATCAACTGCCTTGCCGGGCTGACCTCTCCGCGCCCCTGGCCCGGCTGCCCGCCGACGCTCGCCCGCTCCCGACTCGCCGACATCGTCGCCCGGCTCGCCGCCCGTACCGGCAGGACCGGCCCGGCCGTGGCCACCGAGTGGTTCCTGCGCTATCTGCACACCGTGGTCGGCCCCGTGCTCTGGCTGGACGGTCAGGCCGGTGTGGCACTCGAAGCCCACCAGCAGAACACCCTCGTCCTGCTGGACCCCGACGGCTGGCCCACCGGCGGACGCTACCGGGACAACCAGGGCTACTACTTCCGCGAGTCCCGGCGTGCCGAACTCGGTCGGCGGCTGCCGGGCATCGGCACCGCCAGCGAGACCTTCGTCGCCGACGAGGTGGCGGACGAGCGGTTCGCCTACTACCTCGGTATCAACAACGCCCTGGGTCTCATCGGCGCGTTCGGCGCCCAGCGGCTCGCCGACGAACAGGTGCTGCTCGCCGCCTTCCGGCGCTTCCTCGTACAGGCCGCCAAGGACAGCGGCTCCACGCTCCCGGAGCGGCTGCTGCACGCGACCACCCTGCGCTGCAAGGCCAACCTCCTCACCCGCCTGCACGGCCTGGACGAACTCGTGGGCCCGGTCGACACCCAGTCCGTGTACGTCACCATCCCCAACCCCCTTGCCGTACCAGCGGCGTGACACTCCAGGAGAGGAGGGGCGCCACCGATGCCGCCCACCGACTCCAGTACCAACACCGACGTCAGTGCCAGTATCGACGCCACCACTGACAACCGCCCCGCAACGACCACCGGCAGCGGCGACGACACCCTGGACCTCACCCTGGACTCCGACGCCGTCGACCTGGTCATCCCGCCCAGCGTCCCGGCGGCGGGAGCGGGCTCGCTGACCAGGAGCCTGGTCGACGACCTGCTCGACGACATCAGCGGCTGGGGCCCGGTCAACACCCCTCGCGGCGTCTTCCAACTCGTCCCGGTGGTCCCCGACCGTGACGTGCCCATCATCACGCGGTGGATGAACGATCCGGCGGTCGACGAGTTCTGGCAACTCGCCGGACCCGAGGAGAGCACCCGCCGCCATCTGCGCACCCAACTCGACGGAGACGGCCGAAGCCGCCCCTGCCTCGGCGTCCTGGACGGCACCCCCATGAGCTACTGGGAGGTCTACCGCGCCGACCTCGACCCCGTCGCCCGCTACTACCCGTCCCGTCCCCATGACACCGGCATCCACCTGCTCATCGGCAAGGTCGCCGACCGCGGACGGGGCCTGGGCACCGCCCTGCTGCGCGCCGTCGCCGACCACATCCTCGACCACCGACCAGCCTGCGCCCGGGTCATCGCCGAACCCGACCTGCGCAACACCCCGTCCGTCGCCGCGTTCCTCGGCGCCGGATTCCGCTTCGCCGCCGAACTCGAACTGCGCGACAAACGCGCGGCGTTGATGATCCGCGACCGGGCGCTGCGCCATCTGCTGTGACCGCAACCGCCACTCCCTCGTCCCAGGAGCCGCTTCGTGCTATACCGTCCCGCAGAACTCGACCCTGGAATCTGGATCCGCGTCGCCCGCCGTCTGCTCGCCAAGATGATCGGCGAGTTCTGCTACGAGGAGGTGCTCACCCCGATCCCCCAGGACGAAGCGGGCGGCTACCGGCTGGACCTGGCGGACGGCGTCACCTACCACTTCCTGGCCCGCCGCGGATCCTACGGAAGCTGGCGGGTAGACCCGCGGTCGCTCACCCCCACCGGCGACCCGCTGCACTTCCTCACCCACGCACACCGCCAGCTCGGCATCACCGGTGACACCCTCGGCCACCTGGTACGCGAACTCAACGCCACACTGATCGCCGATGCCAGGCTGGACGCCGTGGCGCTCGACGCCGGCGAACTGGCCGACCTGGACTACGCCGAGTTGGAGGGCAGGCAGACCGGACACCCCTGGATCGTGGTCAACAAGGGCCGCCTCGGTTTCTCCGCCACCGACGCCGACCGCTGGACCCCGGAGGCCCGCCGCGCCCAGCCGCTGCCGTGGATCGCGGTGCGCACCACCCTCGCCGCCTACCGCGGCGTACCGTCGCTGAGCGGCCCCGAGCGGCTCTACTCCCGCGAACTGGACGAACCGGTACGCGAGTTGTTCGCCCGTACGCTGCGCGAGCGCGGCCTGATGCCCGAGGACTACCTCTACCTGCCGGTGCACCCCTGGCAGTGGGACGAGACCGTCCTGCCGCTGTTCGCCGCCTCCATCGCCGCCGACGACATCGTCCCGCTGCCCACCGACGGCGATCTGCGGCTGCCGCAGCAGTCCATCCGCACCTTCCTCAACACCAGCCGCCCCGACCGGCACACCGTCAAACTGCCGCTGTCCATCCTCAACACCCTCGTCTGGCGCGGACTGCCCACCGAACGCACCCTCGCCGCGCCCGCCGTCACCTCCTGGGTGCACGCGGTGCGCGACGCCGACCCGTTCCTGCGCGACGACTGCCGGGTGATCCTGCTGGGCGAGGTCGCCTCCGTCGCCGTCGACCACCCCGTCTACCGCCAGCTGCCGGAAGTCCCCTACCAGTACAAGGAGTTGCTCGGCGCCATCTGGCGCGAACCGCTCACCGGACACCTCGGCCCCGGCGAGCGCGCCCGCACCCTCGCCGCGCTGATCCACACCGACCCCGAGGGGCGGTCCTTCACCGCGGAACTCGTCCGCCGCTCCGGACTCGCCCCGCACACCTGGCTGCGCCGCCTGTTCGCCGCCCTGCTGCCGCCGCTGCTGCACTTCCTCTACCAGTACGGAACGGTCTTCTCCCCGCACGGCGAGAACGCCATCGTCGTCTTCGACCAGGACGACGTACCGGTCCGGCTGGCGATCAAGGACTTCGTGGACGACATCAACATCAGCGCCGAACCCCTACCGGAACACCGCACCATGCCCGACGCGGTACGCGAGGTGCTGCTCACCGAACCACCCACGTTCCTCACCCAGTTCATCCACTCCGGCCTGTTCGTGGGCGTCTTCCGCTACCTCGCCCCGCTGTGCGAGGAGCAACTCGGCGTTCCCGAGGACGAGTTCTGGGGGCTGGTGCGCGACGAGGTGCTGCGCCACCAGGACCGCTTCCCCGAGCTGAAGGAGCGTTTCGTGACCTTCGACCTGCTCACCCCGCGCATCGACCGGCTCTGCCTGAACCGCAACCGGCTGCACCTCGACGGCTACCGCGACCGGCCGCATCGCCCGCACGCCGCCGTCCACGGGACCGTGCCCAACCCGCTGTACGCGCTGTGACCGGTGCGGTTCGGGGAGTGTCCGGCGGGGCCGCCGGTTTCCGGGACCGTTGTCAGTGGCGGCACGTAGGGTGGGTACTCCTATGAGCAAGCCCGACCTCACCGAACTGCTGCACGCCGCCGTCACCGCCGTGGGCGGTGTGGAGCGCCCCGGCCAGGTCGCCATGGCCCAGGCCGTGGCGACCGCCGTGGACGACGGCACCCATCTGCTGGCCCAGGCCGGGACCGGTACCGGAAAGTCCCTCGGCTACCTGGTCCCGGCGCTGGCACACGGCGAGCCGGTGGTGGTGGCCACCGCGACCCTCGCCCTCCAGCGCCAGCTGGTCGAGCGCGACCTGCCGCGCACCGTGGCCGCGCTCGGCCCCCTGCTGCGCCGCGAACCGCAGTTCGCGATGCTCAAGGGCCGCTCGAACTACCTGTGCCTGCACCGGGTGCACGAGGGCGTGCCCAGTGACGAGGAAGACGGCCTGTTCGACCCCATGGAGCAGATGGGCGGGCCCACCAGCAAGCTCGGCAAGGACCTGGTGCGGCTGCGGGACTGGGCCGACGAGACCGAGACCGGGGACCGCGACGCGCTCAGCCCCGGCGTCTCCGACCGTGCCTGGTCCCAGGTCTCGGTCACCTCCCGGGAGTGCCTGGGCGCCACCAAGTGCCCTTACGGCGCCGAGTGCTTCGCCGAGGCCGCTCGGGAGCGGGCCAAACTGGCCGATGTGGTGGTGACCAACCACGCGCTGCTGGCCATCGACGCCATCGAGGGCGCCCCGGTGCTGCCCAGCCATGAGGTACTGATCGTCGACGAGGCCCATGAACTGGTCTCCCGGGTCACCGGGGTGGCCACCGGCGAGCTGACCCCGGGCGGCGTCAACCGCGCCGTGAAGCGGTCCGCCAAGCTGGTCAACGAGAAGGCCGCGGACGCGCTGCTGACCGCCGCCGAGGGCTTCGAGCGGGTCATGGAGCTGGCGCTGCCCGGCCGCCTGGAGGAGATCCCGGAGGACCTGGCGTATGTGCTGGCCGCGCTGCGGGACGCCTGCCGCCAGGTGATCACTTCGCTGGGCGAGGTGCGCGACCGTTCGGTGGCGGACGAGGACGCGGTGCGCAAGCAGGCGCTGGCGTCGATCGAGAACGTGCACGGGGTGGCCGAGCGGCTGCTGGAGGAGTCGGAGTACGACGTGGTCTGGTGCGAGCGGCACGACCGCTTCGGCGCCTCACTGCGGGTCGCGCCGCTGTCGGTCTCCGGGCTGCTGCGCGAGAAGCTGTTCGCCGAGCGTTCGGTGGTGCTGACCTCGGCCACCCTCAAGCTCGGGGGCGACTTCAACGGGGTGGCGGCCTCACTGGGCCTGGCCCCGGAGGGCACCGGGGGCGACGATATGCCCGTCTGGCAGGGGATCGACGTCGGGTCGCCCTTCGACTACCGCAAGCAGGGCATCCTCTACGTCGCCAAGCACCTGGCGACACCGGGGCGCGAAGGCAGCCGCACCGACATGCTGGACGAACTCGCCGAACTGATCGAGGCAGCCGGCGGCCGGACGCTGGGGCTGTTCTCCTCTATGCGGGCCGCCCAGGCGGCGGCCGAGGCGCTGCGCGGCCGACTGGACTTCCCGATCCTGCTGCAGGGCGAGGAGACGCTCGGGGAGCTGATCCGCACTTTCGCCGATGACGCCGGCACGTGTTTGTTCGGCACGCTGTCGCTGTGGCAGGGCGTGGATGTTCCTGGTTCCAATTGCCAACTCGTGGTGATGGACAGAATTCCGTTCCCGCGCCCTGACGATCCGCTGATGAGCGCCAGGCAAAAGGCCGTTGAGGAAAACGGTGGTAACGGGTTTATGGCGGTGGCCGCCACTCACGCGGCGCTGCTGATGGCGCAGGGGGCGGGCCGGCTGATCCGTGCCACCGGTGACCGTGGTGTGGTCGCGGTGCTCGATCCGCGGCTGGCCACGGCCCGGTACGGGGGGTTCCTGCGGGCCTCGATGCCGGAGTTCTGGTACACCACGGACCGCAACCAGGTGCGCCGGTCGCTGGCGGCCATCGCGGCGGCGGCCGAAGCGACGGCCTGAGGGCGGTCCGGGGCGCGGAGCCCGGCGGGAGTGCGGACACGGCGGGACCCCGGAACCCTGCTGGGTTCCGGGGTCCGGGTCGTGTCGTTCGGCCGGATCGTTCAGACCCGGCGCAGTACGGCCACCACCTTGCCGAGGATGGTCGCCTCGTCGCCGGGGATCGGCTGGTAGGCGGCGTTGTGCGGCAGCAGCCACACATGCCCGTTCTCCCGCTTGAAGCGCTTGACGGTGGCCTCGCCGTCCAGCATCGCGGCCACGATGTCCCCGTTCTCGGCGACGGGCTGGCGGCGCACCGTGACCCAGTCGCCGTCGCAGATGGCCGCCTCGATCATCGAGTCACCCACCACCTTGAGCACGAACAGGTCGCCGTCACCGACCAGTTGGCGGGGCAGCGGGAAGACGTCCTCCACCGACTCCTCGGCCAGGATCGGCCCACCGGCCGCGATCCGGCCCACCAGCGGCACGTAGGATGCGGAGGGCTTGCCGGTGGTGTCCGTGGGCTGCGAGTGCGGGGCGTCGGAACCGCGCACCTCGTAGGCGCGGGGGCGGTGCGGATCGCGCCGTAGGAACCCCTTCCGCTCCAGCGCCATCAGCTGGTGGGCCACTGAGGACGTGCTGGACAGGCCGACGGCCTGACCGATCTCCCGCATCGACGGGGGATAGCCGCGGCGCTGCACCGAATCCCGGATGACCTCGATGACCCGGCGCTGCCGATCGGTGAGGCCGGAGCTGTCGGCCCTGATGCCCGGCGGGCGGCCGGGCAGCGAGCGTCCTGGCTTGGCAGTGTCGTCGTTCATCACGTTCATCGGATCGAGCCGGTCCTGGGAGCGGTCCTGGGCGCTGATGGTCGCGCTGTCTGCGGTCGTGGTCACGGCGGCCCCTCTCTGGTGTTCTCCCTAGTGAGACAACGGTAGTTGCTTTCGAAAGGTTGCGCCAAACACACGTTCGAGTGAAAATTTATGATTCACCTGTCGTGATCAAGATATTGGGTGTATAGGCCGGAATTTGGCCATGCCAGGCGGCCCGCCGCCGGATTCCGGCCCGGGCCGCCCGGCGCCGCGCACCGTACCCCACCGTCGTCCGCGTGGCACCCAGCGTGACACCCGGGGCCGCGCGCACACCGTACCCGGGCTTCACGTAGGCTCGCAGGCGCCGCGCCGCCGCGACACGCGAGCACGGCACATTGACCCCCGGCACCAGATCTAGTGGTTTGATGGGGGGCAGCCACCTACAAGTTGTGGTTCCCGCGGTCTTCGCGGCCCCAGGGATCGCCTATGCTTGAGGCTGCTTCGCGGGGCCCAACAGGCCGTGCGAAGCGATGTTTTTCCATATCCGCGCGACGGTCGTCCGTGCGCGGACATCAGGGTGAGGAGGGAGAGGACATGCACTGCCCCTTCTGCAGGCACCCAGACAGCCGCGTGGTCGACAGCCGCACCACCGACGACGGAACCTCGATTCGGCGGCGACGCCAGTGCCCTGACTGCGGTCGGCGGTTCACCACGGTCGAGACCGCGTCCCTGATGGTGATCAAGCGCAGCGGAGTGACCGAGCCCTTCAGCCGGGACAAGGTCATCGCCGGGGTGCGCAAGGCGTGCCAGGGCCGCCCGGTCACCGAGGACGCGCTGGCCCAGCTCGGCCAACGCGTCGAGGAGGCCGTCCGGGCCACCGGAAGCGCCGAACTGTCCACCCACGACGTGGGACTGGCGATACTCGGCCCGCTCCAGGACCTCGACCTCGTCGCCTACCTGCGGTTCGCCTCGGTCTACCGGGCCTTCGACTCGCTCGACGACTTCGAGGCGGCCATCAACGAGCTACGGGCGGGCGGCGCCGCCGGGGCCGCCCCGGCCCCCTGTGCCACCCGGCCACCGGCCGACGGCCCAGGTCAGCGGCCCGGGGAACCCCGTGCCCCGCGGTCGGCGGACGCCCGCGGCACCGACGGGGGCGCGGCCGTCGCCGTCCCATCCGGCCCGGCCTCGCCCTGAGGCCGGGCGGCCCGGCGCGCCCCCACCGGGCGCCCGCGGCCCTGCCCCCAGGGGGACACGCGGCGCGGCGTACCGCGGGACCGCGACACACAGCAGGACACAGACTTCGTCCGGTGCCACGGGCGCCGAGGCGGCAGACAACACCGTGCGGCGGGAAGAACCGTGGCACTTCAGGGCGTTTTGCCCGTATAGGGAGGCGGCATGACAGAGACGACGAGCGGCTCGGCACGTAGCTCTCGCTCCAAGGACGGAAACGCTGAGAAGGCCGAAAAGGCAGTGAAGACCACCAGGACCGCCAAGCCCGGCAAGGGCCTGCGGATCGAGCGCATCCACACCACTCCCGGTACGCACCCGTACGACGAGGTGGTCTGGGAGCGCCGCGACGTCGTCATGACCAACTGGCGCGACGGCTCGGTCAACTTCGAGCAGCGCGGCGTGGAGTTCCCCGACTTCTGGTCGGTGAACGCGGTCAACATCGTCACCAGCAAGTACTTCCGTGGCGCCGTCGGCTCCGCCAGCCGTGAGAACAGCCTCAAGCAGCTCATCGACCGCGTGGTGAAGACCTACCGCGCCGCGGGCGAGGAGCACGGCTACTTCGCCTCCCCCGCGGACGCCGAGATCTTCGAGCACGAGCTGGCCTACGCCCTGCTGCACCAGATCTTCAGCTTCAACTCCCCGGTGTGGTTCAACGTCGGCACCGCCCAGCCGCAGCAGGTGTCGGCCTGCTTCATCCTCTCCGTCGACGACTCGATGGACTCGATCCTCGACTGGTACAAGGAAGAGGGGATGATCTTCAAGGGCGGCTCCGGCGCCGGCCTGAACCTCTCCCGCATCCGCTCCTCCAAGGAACTGCTCTCCTCCGGCGGCAACGCCTCCGGCCCGGTGTCCTTCATGCGCGGCGCCGACGCCTCGGCAGGAACGATCAAGTCCGGTGGCGCGACCCGCCGTGCGGCCAAGATGGTCGTGCTGGACGTGGACCACCCGGACGTCGAGGCCTTCATCGAGACCAAGGTGAAGGAGGAGGAGAAGATCCGCGCGCTGCGCGACGCGGGCTTCGACATGGACCTCGGCGGCGAGGACATCACCTCCGTCCAGTACCAGAACGCCAACAACTCGGTCCGGGTGAACGACGAGTTCATGAAGGCCGTGGAGAACGGTGAGAAGTTCGGCCTGCGCGCCCGGCTCACCGGCGAGGTCATCGAGGAGGTCGACGCGAAGAGCCTGTTCCGCAAGCTGGCGGAGGCCGCCTGGGCCTGCGCCGACCCCGGCATCCAGTACGACGACGTCATCAACCACTGGCACACCTCGCCGGAGTCGGGCCGGATCACCGCCTCGAACCCGTGCAGCGAGTACATGCACCTGGACAACTCCTCGTGCAACCTGGCCTCGTTGAACCTGATGAAGTTCCTGCGCGACGACGACCAGGGCAACCAGAGCTTCGACGCCGAGCGCTTCGCCAAGGTGGTCGAGCTGGTCATCACCGCGATGGACATCTCCATCTGCTTCGCCGACTTCCCCACCCAGAAGATCGGCGAGACCACCCGCGCCTTCCGCCAGCTGGGCATCGGCTACGCCAACCTCGGCGCCCTGCTGATGGCCACCGGCCACGCCTACGACAGCGACGGCGGCCGTGCCCTGGCAGGTGCCATCACCTCGCTGATGACCGGTACCTCCTACCGGCGCTCCGCCGAACTGGCCGCGGTCGTCGGCCCGTACGACGGCTACGCCCGCAACGCCGACGCCCACAAGCGCGTCATGAAGCAGCACGCGGACGCCAACGCCGTCGCCACGCGCATGGACGACCTGGACACCCCGGTGTGGGCCGCGGCGACCGAAGCCTGGCAGGACGTGATCCGGCTCGGCGAGAAGAACGGTTTCCGCAATGCGCAGGCGAGCGTGCTGGCGCCTACCGGCACCATCGGCCTGATGATGGACTGCGACACCACCGGTGTCGAGCCGGACCTGGCGCTGGTGAAGTTCAAGAAGCTGGTCGGCGGCGGGTCGATGCAGATCGTGAACAACACCGTGCCCAAGGCCCTCAAGCGGCTGGGCTACCAGCCGGAGCAGGTCGAGGCGATCGTCGCGCACATCGCCGAGCACGGCAACGTCATCGACGCCCCGGTCCTGAAGCCGCAGCACTACGAGGTCTTCGACTGCGCCATGGGCGAGCGGGCCATCTCGCCGATGGGCCACGTCCGGATGATGGCGGCCGCCCAGCCGTTCCTGTCCGGCGCCATCTCCAAGACCGTGAACATGCCGGAGTCCGCCACCGTCGAGGAGATCGAGGAGATCTACTTCGAGGGCTGGAAGCTGGGCCTGAAGGCGCTGGCCATCTACCGCGACAACTGCAAGGTCGGCCAGCCGCTCTCGGCGAAGAAGAAGGAAGAGGAGAAGAAGGCCGGGCAGCCTGCCGCCCCGGCCGAGGTGGAGAAGGTCGTCGAGTACCGCCCGGTCCGCAAGCGGCTGCCGAAGGGCCGTCCGGGACTGACCACGTCCTTCACGGTGGGCGGCGCCGAGGGCTACATGACCGCCAACTCCTACCCGGACGACGGTCTCGGCGAGGTCTTCCTGAAGATGTCCAAGCAGGGCTCGACCCTCGCGGGCATGATGGACGCCTTCTCCATCGCCGTGTCCGTCGGCCTGCAGTACGGCGTGCCGTTGGAGACCTACGTCTCGAAGTTCACCAACATGCGCTTCGAGCCGGCCGGTCTGACCGACGACCCGGACGTGCGGATGGCGCAGTCGATCGTCGACTACATCTTCCGCCGCCTGGCGCTGGACTTCCTGCCCTTCGAGACCCGCTCCGCGCTCGGCATCCACTCCGCCGAGGAGCGCCAGCGGCACCTGGACACCGGCTCCTACGAGCCGGAGGGCGAGGACGTGGACGTGGAGGGCCTGGCCCAGTCGGCGCCCCGCCAGGTGGAACCGCCCAAGCAGTCCCCGGCCCGCGGCACCCAGGACGCGGCCGAGCAGCCGTCGCCCCGGCTGGCGCACAACTCCACGGAACTGCTGGAGATCCAGCAGGGCCTGAACGCCGACGCACCGCTGTGCTTCTCCTGCGGCACCAAGATGCGCCGCGCGGGCAGCTGCTACGTGTGCGAGGGCTGCGGCTCGACCAGCGGGTGCAGCTGACACCGCTGAGTGAGGCATGAGGCGGGGCGCGGACCTTCCAGTCCGCGCCCCGCCTCATGCTGTGCCGGTGGTCAGTACGACTGGAGTTCGATCAGGTTGCCCTCCGGGTCGCGCAGATGCGCGGTGCGCAGGTTCGGGCCCCACTGCGGGCGGTCGCGCGGCTCCACGACGACCATGGCGCCGTGCCCGGCGAGCCTGCGCGCGGCCTCGTCCACATTGTCGACCCGCAGCACCAGCATCGCCGTGTCCTGCCCGGGCGACCGCGCCGGCAGCGCCTCGGTGCCGACGGTGCGGGCGACCGCCTCGCGCGCGTACAGCACGAGCACCGCCTGGCCGTCCACGTCCCAGTTCGCGTATCCGTGGTCGGGCAGCACCTTGACCGGCTCGACTCCGAGCAGGTCGCGCAGCGCCGCGGACCAGAACCGGGTGGCGGCGTCGAAGTCGCGGACCAGCAGGCGTGGGTACAGAGCGTCCATGCCGTGATCGTACGACCGTGCCCACAAGGGGAGTTGGGCGGGTGACGGGCTTTGCCGCCCGCACGGTGCGGGCACCTGGCGGCCATAAGATGGCGCGGTGCTGGTGAAGTGGAGTCGCTGTCGTGTGCTGGACCGGGAGGCGTTCGAGCGCGGGCAGCGAGAGTGGTCGGGGTTGCTGGGCGAGCCGGGGTTCCGGGGACAGGGCGGCGGATGGGGGCGCGGTCGCCCGAACGAGGCGCATGTCTTCTGCTTCTGGGAGAACCGCCGGTTCTACGACATGTTCATGGCCGGGCCGCACGACTCCATAGCCGTGGCCCAGGCGGGCACCTACGACCGTGCCGACGTCCGCCTCTTCGAGCAGCGTCAGGAGGTGAAGGTCGGGTTCCGGGCCCAGTTCAGGGACGCGGACCTGGTGCGCGCCGCGCACCTTCGGGTGCGTCCCGAGCAGGTGGAGCACTTCATGACGATGCAGGAGAAGGTGTGGAACCCGGCGATGGCCGGATCGCCCGGGATGCTCAGGGGCGTCTTCGCGGAGGGCGCCGGAAGCGAGTTCCTGGTCCTGTCGATGTGGGACTCCTCCACCGAGCGCGGCAAGTACCGCCCGGCCGCGGTCGGCAGACTGGAGCAGCGCGCGGAGTTGGACGCGGACCTGGTGTCGGTGGCGGGTGACATCATCGATGTGGTGCAGGCGTGGACGGTGTGAACTCCGGCCCGGCTCAGGCGGTTTCGCCGAGCGCCGGGTCGTCGTGCCTTCCGGCGGCGCTCGCCGAGCCGGCTGTGGTGTTCGAGCGGGAGCGGTCACGGCTGTTCGCGGTGGCCTACCGCATGCTGGGCTCGGCCGCCGAGGCCGAGGACGTGGTGCAGGAGGCCTATCTGCGGTGGCAGCGCGCGGACCGCGGCCAAGTCGCGGTGCCCGGCGCGTGGTTGGCCAGGACGGTGGTCAACCTGTGCCTGAACGTACTGGATTCGGCGCGGCTGCGCCGCGAGCGGTACGTCGGCCCCTGGCTGCCGGAGCCCGTGCTGACCGCGGACGGCGCGTTGGGGCCGCTGGAGAGCGCCGAGCGGCGCGAGTCGGTCTCCTTCGCGCTGCTGGTGCTGCTGGAACGGCTGACTCCGGCGGAGCGCGCGGTCTTCGTGCTCCGTGAGGCGTTCGGCTACCCGCATGCGCAGATCGCCGAGGTGCTGGAGCTGTCCGAGGACAACAGCCGCCAGTTGCTGCGCCGGGCCCGCAGCCGGGTCGGCGAGCCGCAGGCCCGTTTCGAGGCGACGTGGGAGCAGCGGCGGCGGATGGTCGAGGAGTTCCTGCGCGCCGCCGGGGACGGCGATGTGGCGGGTCTTGAGGAACTCCTCACGCAGGACGTGGTGGCCTGGGCGGACGGCGGCGGCCGGGTGTCGGCCGCGCGGCGTCCGGTGCTCGGCCCGTCGAAGGTGGCCCGCCTGGTCGCCGGGTTGGTGCTCAAGGCGCCGCCGGGCCTTCGGGTGGAGATCGTCGAGGTGAACGGCGAGCCCGCGATGGTCGCGCTGCTCAGGTCCAGGGTGCTCGGCGTGCTGGTGCCGGAGTTCGCCCACCAGGGCATCGTCGGGCTGCGCAACGTGCTCAATCCGCGGAAGCTGGAGTTCTTCGGCCGGCAGTGGTCCGGGCGCCCCACGGCGTGACCGGCGGCTGTCACGGTTCGGCGGGCTGTCCGGTCTCTTCCGTGAGATCTCCGCCGGGAGGTTCACGGGTGGCCGGTACCGGCCACCCGCCGTGGGTCCCGGCCCGCACGGAGGGAATGAGACGGCGATGGACACGATTTTGGTGACCGGCGGTACGGGTGTGCTCGGCGCCGCGGTGGTCCGGCGGCTGGTGGCCGAGGGGCGGGGGGTGCGGGTGCTCAGCCGCCGCGCCGACCGGACGGACATGGTGCCGGAGCAGGCGCAGTGGGCGGTGGGTGACCTCACCGGCGGCACCGGGCTCGACGCGGCACTGGACGGGGTGGGCGCGGTGGTGCACTGCGCGAGCGACAACCGGCACTGGAAGAACGATGTCGTCGCCGCCCGGCACCTGATCGCCGCGGCCCGGGGCGCGGGGGCACCGCATCTGCTGTATGTGTCGATCGTCGGCGTCGACCGCGTGCCGTACGGCTACTACCAGGTCAAGCGGCAGGTGGAACAGGAGCTGGAGGGCAGCGGGCTGCCCTGGACGGTGCAGCGGGCCACCCAGTTCCACGACCTGCTGCTCGTGGTGGCGCAGCAACTGGCCCGGCTGCCGGTGGTGTGCGTTCCGTCCGGGGTGTCGTTCCAGCCGATCGACGTGGGCGAGGTCGCGGACAAGGTGGCGCAGCTCGCCGTCGGCGAGGCGGCCGGGCGGGTGCCCGACCTGGGCGGGCCGCAGGTCCTGAGCGCGGCCGACGTGGTCGCAACGGTACTGCGGGCACGCGGGAGCCGTCGGCCGGTGGTGCCGGTGCCGCTCCCGGGCAGGCTGGTCAGGGCGGTGCGCGACGGCGGGCTGCTGGCCCCCGGGCATGCCGTGGGACAGCGGCGCTTCGAGGACTTCGTGGCGCACGCGCCGCTGGCGGAACGCCGCTACGGAGCGGCGCAGCGCTCCGCCTGACCCGGCCCGCCGGGTCGCAGCAGCCGCCACAGCGTGCGGCTGAGCTGGGCCGCCAGGTCGTCATCGACCGGGGCGTGGTGGCTTATCAGCCGGTACCACATCGTGCCGAAGGCGAGGTCGACGGCGAGGTCCAGCGGGACCTCGCCGTCTGTGAGTTCGCCGCGCTCCACACCACGCGCCAGCACATCGCGCAGCGCCGCCCGGCGCGGGCCGATCACGGTGCCCTGCAGCCGGGCGGACAGGTCCGGGTCGTGCTGCGCCTGCGCCATCAGTCCGACGAGCGCGTGCCCGGTCAGCTCCCGCGCGAGCCGGAACGTCGTGTCCAGCAGCGTGCGTACGTCCGCCAGGGTGTCGCCCGTGTCCGGGGCGAGCCGGGCACTCTGGCGGTGGACGAGGTCGCGCAGCGCTTCGAGCAGCACGGCCTCCTTCGTCGGCCACCAGCGGTAGACGGTCTGCCGCCCCACACCCGCGGCCTGGGCGATCCCCTTGATGGTCAGCGCCTGGTAGCCGTCGCGCTGGCACAGCCGCAGCGCCGCGTCCAGCACCGCACGCCGGGCCGTCTCGCTGCGGGGTCTGCCGCGCGCCGCCGTTTCCGCCATGATGCCACTTTACAAGACACGGTGTCTTGTATTTATGGGGTTCCGGTGCGGCCTGTGGTCGGTGCGGCGCCGGGTGCGCCGCTCTTGGCGCCGCACGCGAGACCGGTGAGTTTGCGCACACGGTGATTGACCCTGGTCAGGGGTGATGTCAGAGTTTCCGTCGCCATGACCGTTGACACCCTGCTGCCCGAGCGTTTCGACCGGGCCCTCGCCAGCCTGCGCGGACTGTCCGTCGGTGACGCACTGGGCTCGCAGTTCTTCGTGCCGTCCAACTACCCGGCCCTGCACAGCAGGGAGTTGCCGCCCGCGCCGTGGCAGTGGACGGACGACACCGAGATGGCCTGCTCGGTGCTGAACGTCCTCGTCCGGCACGGCCGGATCGACCAGGACGACCTCGCGCGCTCGTTCGCGGAGCACCACGACTTCGACCGCGGCTACGGCCCGACCGTCAACCGCATCCTGCGGCTGATCCGGCAGGAGGGCGCCGACTGGCGGGAACTGGCGGCGGGCGTCTTCAACGGGCAGGGCTCCTGGGGCAACGGCGCCGCCATGCGCATCGCACCCCTCGGCGCCTGGTACGCCGACGACCCCGTACAGGCCACCCACCAGGCGGAGATCTCCGCCTACACCACGCACCAGCACCGCGAGGCGGTGGTCGGCGCGATGGCGGTGGCCGCCGCCGCGGCCCTGGTGGCCGCCCCCGAGGGGCCGAAGGCACCGGCGGACCTGCTCAGCGCGGTCATCGACCTGGTGCCGCGCAGCGCCGTGCACGCCGGGCTGCGCCGCGCCCGCGACATGCTCGACTACGCGGACGTGGGGACCGTCGCCGCCGTACTGGGCTGCGGACGGCGCACCAGCGCCCATGACACGGTGCCGTTCGCCCTGTGGGCCGCGGCCCGCAACCTCGACGACTTCGAGCGGGCGCTGTGGACCACGGCGCGCGCCGGCGGCGACGTCGACACCACCTGCGCGATCGTCGGCGGTGTGCTGGCCGCCCGGCAGTCGGGCGCCGCGCCCGCGGAGTGGCAGCGCCGCACCGAGCCGCTGCCCGACTGGCTCGTACGCCCTGACTCCTCGCAGGCCTGACAGCCCACGGCGCAGCGCCCGCGCCTGCTTCCGCTTGTCCCCCGTTCGAACTGCCTTGTACCGCAGGGGAGTTCGGGCCGGGGCATGCCCGGCGCGTTCGGGGAGCGGTTCCGGATCGGCGCTGGTACGCGGTGGGCGGGCGGCAGGGGGACGGCGCCGCCTCACCGGTCGAACAGGGGGCGTAGGCTTGGCATTGCCATGCCGTACGAACCACCCACCCACAGCGTCGAACGCTCGCTTCGCGCCACCCTCGGCGTCCGGATCGTCGCCGGTATCGATGAGGTCGGCCGGGGCGCGTGGGCGGGACCGGTCACCGCGTGCGCGGCGGTCACCGGGCTGCGTCGCCCGCCGGAAGGTCTCACCGACTCCAAACTGCTCACCGTCAAACGGCGCACCGCCATGGCCGGGCAACTCGCCGGCTGGGTCACCGATCACGCGCTGGGCCATGCCTCACCCGAGGAGATCGACGAGCTCGGAATGACCGCGGCATTGCGACTTGCCGCCGTACGCGCGCTGGAAGGGTTGTCGGTGGCACCCGATGCCGTCATCCTGGATGGCAAGCACAATTACCTCGGCGGTCCCTGGCAGGTGCGCACCGTGATCAAGGGCGATCAGTCCTGTGTTTCGGTTGCCGCCGCCTCGGTGATCGCCAAAGTATGGCGCGATGCGCGAATGGCCGAACTCGGCGCGCAATACGCCGCGTTCGGGTTCGCCGAGAACGCGGGGTACCCTTCGCCGGTGCACCGTGCCGCACTGGAGGAGTGGGGGCCCACCCCATACCACCGACTGTCCTGGGCGTACCTTGACTCGTTGCCGCGCTGGCGACATCTGAAGAAGGTCCGCCAGATTATCGACGAGGCGGACGAGTCCGAGCAGTTGGGTTTCGACTTCTGACCTACCCGCTGCTGTGTCCGTCCACCGCATTTGATAGACAACTCATCATGCCTCTCATCCCCGAGGAGCCACAGATTCACGAGAGTGTCCCGGGCCCGCGCGCCGCAGCGGGGGGAACCCGTACTCCGCAAGCCCCCCGCCCCGCCCCGGTTCCCGGTCCCCGACCCGGCCCGCGCCCGGCGCCGCCGCGCGCGACCCGTACCCATCCGTCGCCCGGACACCCCGGCTCCGCTCGGACGACCGCCCCGGCGGGACCGTCCGCTACGCGAGCCGCCGAAGCCACGGCGCAGATCCAGTTGGTCCCGGCCACCGACGTCACCGCTATCGAGGCGGCCGACAACGCGGTCGACGAACTGCTGGACTCCGGACGTGCGCCCTCCGACATCCTGGTGCTGACCACCGGCGAGATCCACCCCTGGGCGCAGCACGAGCTGTCGTTCGGTGAGGAGCCCTACTGGCGCCAGCAGGACGAGGCCGACGACGTCTTCTACGCGCGTGCCACCGCCGAACGTGCCGTGAAGCGGCCCGTGGTGGTGCTCGCCGTGAACGGCGGCACCGACGAGGAGTCGGCGCAGGCACTGCCCGCCGCGATGGCCCGAGCGGAATCGCTGCTCGTCGTCTGCGGCGACCCCGAGCGGCTACGCGCACTGCTCTGACCGGCGCGCCTTCGCGTCACGACGGGGGGTCGGCCCGCGCTCAGCGGGCCACCTGGCGGCGGACGGCCTGCGGCGCCGCGTCGGTCGAGCCGAGTGCCGCCGGGCTTCCGGCGCGCTCCGACCACGAACCGGCGTGCGGCGTACGGCCACTGCGCCCGTCGCCCAGCACATGCCAGCCGCTCGGGGTGAGCGTGATGTACGCCCCGCAGCGCAGCCCGTGCAACGTGCAGGCGTCGCGCAGACCCCACATCCACGCTCCGTCGGCCGCGGTCCAGTCGGGCACACCGTCCCTGCACACCAGCAGCACGGCCGTCCGTATGGGAACACGGCGGCGCAGATCGTGCGGGATGACCCGGCGCAGATGGGCGAGTATCGCGTTGCGGTGCTCCCACCCGTCCACGCTGGCCGCCCGCTGGGAGAACGAGGCACTGGCGGCCGCACGCCCGTCCGGGGCGAACACCGCCACCACCGCGGTCGCCGGAGACGGCAGATGACGGGTGTACAGGTCCTTGACGACCTCCCGGGGCCTGGGCAGCAGCGGTATCCCGCATGCCGTCCACTCCTCGAGACCCAGGATCCGACTCAGGCGGGAGGCCGCGTCGGCTCCGGTTTCCGGAGAGAAGCCGAAAGCCATGGTCCTCCCTTCGTGCGCGCGCTCGGGTACTGGGCACGGGCGTACGCCGGTCCGGGGGCTCGATGAGCCAGCCGGGGGTCCGCTCCAATTCTTCCTTCCGTACGGACGTGCGGCAATGAGCAATTGCCGCCACCCGACCGGTATGGACCTGTCCGCCGGTTAGATCCCGTCGGGACCGTCGTGAACCAGCCTCCGATCAGCCCTGCATGGCCAGGACCAGCGGCAACACCGCCTGAGCGCCGGACCGCAGCAGAAGCCGGGCGCCGACCGCCAGCGTCCAGCCGGTGTCCGCGAAGTCATCCACCAACAGCACCGGTCCCGGATTGCGGGCCAACTCGGCGGCCACCTCCGGCGGAACGGTGAACGCGCCGTGCAGCGCACGCAGCCGCTGGGCGCTGTTGCTGCGCGGTATGCGCTCCGGCGCCTGGCCCTCCGCGTAGCACAACCGGCCCAGCAGCGGCATCCGTCCTATCTCCGCGATCCGCGCGCCCAACGACTCGATCAGCTGCGGGTGGCTGCGCGAGTCCACGGTGACCACACCGACCGGACGCGCCGGCGCGCCGGGATCGCCGCTCGCCCAACCACCGGGCCCCTTGGCCCAGTCCGCGAGCACCCGCACCACCGCGTCCACCGCGTCCCCGGGCACCGGACCGTCGGGCGCGCCCTCGGCGAACAACGGGCGCAGCCGGTTGCCCCAGCCGATGTCCGACAGCCTGCCGAGCGCCCGACCGCTCAGCGCCTGCTCGCCGACCGGAATCCGCCCCTTCAGGTCCACACCCACCGCGGGCATCCCGGTCGGCCACATACGGCGCGGCTCCAGTTGCACACCGGGCCTGCCCAACGCGGCTCTGGCAGCGTCCAGCGCGTCAGCGGAAACGCCGTCAGGGAAGCGGGCCCCGGCGCAGTTGTCACAGCGGCCACACGGCTCGGCCGCCTCATCGTCCAACTGCCGTCGCAGATACTCCATCCGGCAGCCCGTGGCGGCCGCGTAGTCCCGCATCGCCTGCTGCTCGGCCTCACGCTGCCGGGCCACCCACGCATACCGCTCGGCGTCATACGCCCACGGCTCCCCGGTCGCCGTCCAGCCGCCGCGCACCCGGCGCACCGCGCCGTCCACGTCCAGGACCTTCAGCATGGTCTCCAGCCGGGAGCGGCGAAGGTCGACCCGGGCCTCCAGCGCCGGAAGCGACACCGGCCGGTCCGCCTCCGCGAGCACCTCAAGCGTGCGGCGCACCTGCTCCTCACCGGGGAACGCCAGCGACGCGAAGTACCGCCAGATCGCCTCGTCCTCAAGGCCGGGAAGCAGCAGCACCTCGGCATGGTCCACACCACGACCAGCCCGCCCCACCTGCTGGTAGTAGGCGATGGGAGACGACGGAGAACCGACGTGCACCACGAAACCCAGGTCGGGCTTGTCGAAGCCCATGCCCAGCGCCGAGGTCGCCACCAGCGCCTTGACCCGGTTGGCCAGCAGATCGGCCTCCGCGGTGCGCCGATCCGCGTCCTCCGTCTTACCCGAATAGGAGGCGACGGCATAACCGCGCTGCCGCAGGAACGCGGTCACCTCCTCCGCCGCCGCCACGGTCAGCGTGTAGATGATCCCCGAACCCGGCAGCGCCTCCAGATGATCGGCAAGCCAGGCCAACCGGTGCGCCGCATCAGGAAGCCGCAGCACGGCCAGCGCCAGGCTCTCCCGATCAAGCGGGCCGCGCAGCACCAGCGCACCCCCGTCCTGGTCCGGACGGCCACCGGTGCCCAACTGCTCGGCCACATCGGCCGTCACCCGGGCGTTCGCGGTGGCCGTGGTGGCCAACACCGGTGTACCGGGAGGCAGTTCCGCCAGCATGGTCCGCAACCGGCGGTAGTCCGGCCGGAAGTCATGGCCCCAGTCGGAAATACAGTGCGCCTCGTCCACCACCAACAAGCCAGTGGTCGCGGCCAGTTTGGGCAGCACATCATCCCGGAAGTCGGGGTTGTTCAACCGCTCCGGGCTACGGAACTGGGAGGGCATTCAAATTCCAGGCGGAGCTGAAGCCCTGACCTGCGCAAACGTGCCGGTCGAGGACGGTCGTGGTCGAGCGTTTGGCCCTGGCCATCCTCGATCGGCGCGTGGTCGGTGGACCGATCGCGAGCGGCTGGTCACGCTGGGTGAGGTGGCCCTTTGTCCTTGCTATCGGGTTGCATGGGGGCATGGACAACCTGGAGCTCCGCGCTGAAGCCGACGCCATCCTCGCTGAGCTTGTCGGTGACCCGGGGGGTTCGGCGCGGTTGCGTGAGGACCAGTGGCAGGCGGTGGCGGCTCTGGTGGAGGAGCGCCGACGTGCCCTGGTGGTGCAGCGCACCGGTTGGGGTAAGTCGGCGGTGTACTTCGTTGCCACCGCTCTGCTGCGTCGGCGTGGCTCTGGTCCGACGGTGATCGTCTCTCCGTTGCTGGCGCTGATGCGTAACCAGGTCGAGTCGGCGGTGCGGGCCGGTATCCGGGCGCGCACGATCAACTCGGCCAACCCGGAGGAGTGGGACGCCATCTATGAGGAGGTCGAGCGCGGCGAGACCGACGTTCTCCTTGTAAGTCCGGAACGTCTTAATTCTGTGGATTTTCGCGATCAGGTGCTGCCGAAGCTCGCGGCTACGACTGGTCTGCTGGTGGTCGACGAGGCGCACTGCATCTCGGACTGGGGACACGATTTCCGCCCCGACTACCGCAGGCTGCGGGCGATGCTGGCCGAGCTTGCCCCAGGTGTACCAGTGCTGGCCACCACGGCGACCGCCAACGCGCGGGTCACTGCGGATGTGGCCGAGCAGTTGGGCACCGGCGCGGGCGAGGCGCTGGTGCTGCGCGGCCCGCTGGACAGGGAGAGCCTGCGGCTTGGTGTGGTCCAGCTGCCGGACGCCGCCCACCGCCTGGCCTGGCTCGCCGAGCACCTGGACGATCTGCCGGGTTCCGGAATCATCTACACGCTGACGGTGGCCGCGGCCGAGGAGGCCACCGCCTATCTGCGGCAGCGCGGCTTCAAGGTGGCCTCGTACACGGGGCGCACGGAGAACGCTGATCGGCTGCAGGCCGAGGCCGATCTGCTGGCCAACCGGGTCAAGGCGCTGGTCGCGACGTCGGCGCTGGGCATGGGCTTCGACAAGCCGGACCTGGGCTTCGTGCTCCATCTTGGCTCGCCGTCCTCGCCGATCGCCTACTACCAGCAGGTGGGGCGTGCGGGCCGTGGCGTCGATCACGCCGATGTGCTGCTGCTGCCGGGCAAGGAGGACGAGGCCATCTGGCGCTACTTCGCTGATACCGCCTTCCCGCCCGAGGCGCAGGTCCGCCAGACCCTCTCGGCCCTCGCCGATGCGGGACGCCCGCTGTCGGTGCCAGCCCTGGAGGCCATGGTCGACCTTCGGCGGACCCGTCTGGAGACCATGCTCAAGGTGCTGGACGTCGACGGGGCGGTCAAGCGGGTGAAGGGCGGGTGGATCTCCACCGGTGAGCAGTGGGTCTACGACTCCGAGCGGTACGCCTGGGTCGCTAGGCAGCGAGCGGCCGAGCAGCAGGCCATGCGTGACTATGCGAGCACGACCCAGTGCCGGATGGAGTTCCTGCGCCAGCAACTGGACGACGAGGGGGCGGCCCCGTGTGGCCGGTGCGACAACTGCGCTGGCCCCTGGGCCGATTCTTCTGTTTCGGAGCAGACGCTGACGGCGGCGGTGGAGGAGCTGGATCGCCCGGGGGTGGAGGTTGAGCCGCGCCGGATGTGGCCGACGGGGATGCCCGCACTGGGCATCGACCTCAAGGGCCGTATCCCGGCCAAGGAGCAGTGCTCCACCGGGCGTGCCCTGGGGCGGCTCTCGGACATCGGCTGGGGCAACCGGCTGCGCCCGCTGCTGGCTGAGAACGCGCCTGACGGGCCGGTCCCCGACGATGTCCTGCGGGCCGCGGTGGCGGTCCTCGCCGATTGGGCGCGCTCTCCGGGTGGCTGGGCGTCGAATGCGCCGGAGGCCGTTGCCCGGCCGGTGGGAGTCGTCGCCGTACCGTCTCTGGCCCGCCCGCAGCTGGTTGGTTCTCTCGCCGAGGGCATTGCGGCCATCGGCCGCCTCCCCTTCCTGGGCACCCTGGCATACACCGGGCCGAGCGGGGCGCACGCGGCACGCCGCAGCAACTCCGCTCAACGCCTCAGGGCGTTGTCCGGGGCCTTCACCGTCTCCGAGGAGTTGGCTGGTGCCCTGGCTCGCTCTCCCGGTCCCGTCCTGCTCGTGGACGATTACACCGACTCCGGCTGGACCCTCGCAGTCGCCGCCCGTCTACTGCGCCAGGCAGGCAGCGAACAGGTTCTTCCGCTGGTCCTCGCGGCAGCAGGCTGAGTTTCCTCTTTCTGTGTGTCAGGGTGCGTGCGTTCTCGGGTGGTGAGATGCCCACGTAACGTCATATCGACAGACGAGCGGGCTTGATGGCCAGATGCGCTATCCGGGCAGTCAGAAGCCAAACTGCCAGCGAATGCTCTCTCGCTCCCGCGGGTTGAATGGTCCTTGCGGGTCGGTCGGAGGGAGCTCGTCCTTCGGTGTAACGCTCACGTGGCTGAGCTGTTCCACGGGCGTCCGTTTCATCAAGTCATTCAGCAGATCAACAATGTGCGGAACCAGGTGCTCTACGAGCATGCCGGGGTCAGCGTCCCAGCGGCCGCGAATAATCTCCTTGACGCCCCAGTCTGCTCTACCGCCCAGCGCATCCATCGCCGCCAGAATCTCCGTACTGTCTGCCTGAGGTAGGTGTACGCGGGTCTCAATGGGGCCACTCATATTGCGAACCGCCAAGCTCGACAGCGCCTCCCCGTGTACAGAGTTTCGCAACAGTCGCAGAATCGTAACCGTGTGCCTGCCAGGCGTGTTCGGTCCTACAGCAGCAGCCAGACCTGGGTTCTTCGCCTGGACTTCCTTCAGCCAGTTCTTCTTTTGCCACGCCGCAGCGTAGATGCCACTTTGCAGGTCGAGGGCGTGGTGCGCTACTCGAGCGGCCACATCAATGGCACCCATAAGTGATACTAGGATGACATCCAGGCGGTCGAGGATCTCCAACGCCGTATCATTGTTCTGTTCGAGATTCAGCGACCTATGCAGTTCGTCGCGGTTTTGTAGCGCGGTCTGGAGGCGGCGCAATAGCGAACCTCCAAGGTTGATAAGCGTCTGGTCTCCGACGCCGATTGAGTGCTGAACACATGCCGCGAACCAGCGCCAGGCGGCAGGCAGCAATTCTCGCGTGCCGACCCAGTAGTAGAGACCTTTGTTCATCGAATACGTGCCCCGCCCATCCGGCCCTCGATACGTGATGTAGAGGCCCTGCATCCGGAGGTACAGCCCAATGAGTGCAAGTGCTTCCTGTGGCGTACACACGGTCACGCCGTATGGAATCTTTGACTCCCGCAGGTACGGTCGCTCGGTGATGAAAAGGTCGGCATGGACGGTCTCCGCGGCCTGAGCGGCCAGAGAGTCTGCTTCACGGCGTACGCACGCTGTCGCTTCGCCAAGCTCCTGGTAGGATTTTGCTGCGACGTCGGCTTGTGCAATCTGAGCCCGATTCCCAATAATGCCGCCTCGGCCTGCGCTTTCGGAATCTGCATACGTAAGCTGTCGCACGTGAGCGCCTGCGTCGGCGGCCAGCAACTCCACCCAGCCCGGAACGGCTTTGGTAAATGGCCCGTACTTCTTCCGCGGAAGATCGGCGGCTGGCCCGTCATCGGCATACCGATATAGCTTCACAAACTCATGTGTGAGCAATCCGCTCAACACCAACTCGGGAGACCACGGACCACTGTCGTTTGAAACCAGGCAATCCGCATCGGCCATTACGATCAGTCGCCGCAGCGGGGCGCGCGATACAAACAACGGAGTGCTCAGCTCCGTTGGGCTCGGCGGCCATTCTGAACGCCTGGTCGAAGTTATGTTCGAGTGCTGAAGGCGTCGAAGCATCTCGCGACTATAGAACAGTGGACTGGGGCAAATCTATGCATATTCAGTTCAAAGGTTGCTCAAGCCGTCGAGTGCTCGCTTCAGTGGCTCGGTGCCCCACTGCGCTTGGGGAGGTGCTGCATAGCGGCTACGTCGGCGGAAAGGTGCCCTACGAGTACCGCGTTCTCGTCAGGGGCCGTACCGGGTAGAGCCGCTGCTTGTACGAACTTGTGTGGAAGGCGGAAGGCGGCATCGCCCTGGCGGACTGTCAACGGCCCCACCACCCACCCGTGTGCATCCGCACTCAGGGTGAGGCCCCTCTCCCCGTGCGGACGAGCCCTGACCAGGCTCGCCAGGGGTACATGCCACATAACGAGGACGTTCCTCGGGAACCCCGGGAACATCAATGGCCGCTGGGGTGCATCGATCGGTCCGTCACCCGGAATGGGTAAGAGCGTCCGTCAATAGGCGGTGGCTTTGGTGAAGGTGGCGCGCGGACGGGCGCGGCGCCGTGATGGTGGACTTGTTGTCCACGCTCTGCGATCGGGGAGCCGCCGTGCCCGCTTGTCCATCCTGCGTCCCGCACTCCATGCGCCGCACCTGAGCCTCGCGGAGGGTCCAGAAGGGAGTCTCGCTCTACGAGGTCCAGAACCTCCTCGGCCACGAGAGCTTCCAGACCACCGAGCGCTCCGCCGTTTCATCTGTAGCCGGACGTGCACAAGGCTGTCCGTCCTCGGCGCGTGGGAGCGTGTAGACGATCCCCTGATAATTGCCGCATAAATACTCCCGTGCCCTGCCCTATTTGGACGGGGCGCGGGTGTTTGTGTGGGTGCGGGGGCTCAGATTAGGGGCGCCGGTCGGTCGGCTCGTCGTTCCTGGGCGGTATGAAGGGTGCACGGGCGCTGGACGCCTGGTCGGGGAGCGTGGCGGCTTGGTGGCCGTGGAGTCGGTAGACCATTTCGTCGGGACAACCGTGCAGGCGGGCTTGGCGCCAGGCAGCGTCGTAGGACAGGGGCGTTGAGCTGCGCCGTTGAATGAGAAGGGCTCGGAGGCTTGTCATGGGGGCCAGCAGTACCCGCCACAGGGCGAGCTTCATGGATGTGCCCTTCGAGGCGTCCCGTCAGACCCGGGCATGTCTATCGGCGCGCTGCTGCTGGGCAGGCTGCCGCCGTTCAGTGCCTTCAGGGAGTCGGACAGCACGACCATGGCTTGCTGTCGCTTCTCGATGTTCGTGAACCCTTGGCCGACCTGCTCCCATTGCTGCAGGAGCGGGAACCACCAGCGGTCGCAGGAGCAGATCAGGCGGGCGAGACGCTGGAGTTCGGCAACGTATTCGTCGGCCAGGGCGCCGGGGGCGTGGTGTTCGAGTTGGTCCAGGACGACGAGGTCCGGGTGGTCGTAGAGGTTTTCCTTCAAGAAGCGCAGGCGGCGGACACGTTGCTCGTCCGCTGCCCGCTGTGCCAGTAGCTCCTGTGCTGCGCTGGGCAGACCGAGGGTCGCGTATGCGTTCAGCAGCCAGTAGTTCGGGGCGCGGCGAGGCAGACAGCCAAGGGCAGCGTTGACGGCGTCCTGTACGGCGGGCACGTCCGAGGCTTCCAGACGCGCCGCTGTCTGGGCGGCCGTGGCGTGCACGGTGGCGCGTACTGTCTCCTCCACATTGGGTGGCACTCGCCAAAGCGGTCGCCAGGTGATCGTGTACACGGCCTCGATCGCGATGCCGTCGGTGGCACTGGGCAGCAGACGCGGCTGGACAGAGCTACTCGTACGGATTGCGCGGCGCCATGGCCACCTCATGTGAGGTTCTCTTCGAGGGGGAAGACCGTGTGCAGACGGCTGTCGACGAGGTGGTTGTAGAAGTCGTCAGCCACGCTGAGGCCCTCGGGGGTGGAGATGCCACTCAGCTCGTTCATGAGCTTCATGCCGGCCTCGAACATGTTGTGGCCGCGCAGCGCTGGCAGGAGCTGGTCGCGCAACTGCGTGTACACGCTGGGATCGTCGGCACAGGAGCGGATCCAGTCCGTCAGGCGTGAGATGACTTCGGCTGCGGTGACCGAGGAGGAGAGCAGGTCGTGGACGGCTCGCTGGACGTCGATGTTGGTGGGAGGGGTGCACACGAGCCACGGTGTGCCGTTGCGGCGTACGGTCATCAAAGCGAGGAAAGCCAGTGCGCCGCTGCGTGCGGAGGAAGCCTTGCCCTGCTGCCAGCCCTGAACCTCACCGGCCAGCCGCTGGGCCACAGCGGGGTGTTGGACTAGGGCGTCGAAGGCATCCAGGACTTGGCTGACCACGGTGGCGTCGGTGTTTTTGTGCGCGACGCGGCGCAGGCGCACCATTGCCCGCTTGGCCAGAGATGTGGCGACGGAGGAGTCTTCCAGGATGCGTCGGCACAGTGCAATCACCGCGGGCGCGTAACTCTTCTGCTCCGCCCACCCGTACAGCGCCTCCCACGCCAGGCGTCCGACGTGTTCGTTGCGCACGGCGCTTTCCATGACCGCACCGAGCACCATTGGGTGACTGCTACCGACGAGTTCGCCCAGCGTGGTGAGGTAGTCCACCGTTCCGTGCCGCACGGTGAGTTCGGCCAGCGCGGCCACTGCGCGGTCTTCCGGATCGGCGGTTTGGGCTGTCGCGACGAGCCAGGTCAGCAAGGGCTTGCGCATGACGTCGTAGTTGTCCCAGACGTACTCCAGCACAGCGCGTCCGTAGGCGGGCCGGTCGAAGACCACGGTGTCCTGCATGTCGACTCGGCCCCCGACGTCCTGGATACGCCGACGCATTCCCCGTCCAGCCAGGGCGCTGAGGGTTGGCGAGGGTCCTGCTGCCGTGCCGGGAGCGTCGGGGGTGTTTCCGATGGATGCCAGCAGATCGGCTGCACTGCGCGCGACGACAGGCATGGGCGCGGACTGCTGCACGGCCAGGGCCAGCAGCAGGCAACGGTCCTCCACGGTGAGTGAGGGGTTGTCGTGGGCGTGCGAGCTGTTCATCTCGCCGAACCGGCTGTCGAGTTCACCGCGCCAGTCGGTCAGCGCCGCGATGATGCGTTCTTCCAGAGTGATCGGGGTTCCACGCTCGCCGTCGATCTGTACGAGCGACCGCTGGAAGCTGGCGTGGATGTGTTCCTTCCAGACCATCGCGGCGGCGTGCGCGGCTCGCACGGCGGCCACTGCGGTCAGTCCGCGCAAGGAGGCGGTGGCCTTGGGGAGGGAGTTCAGCGCTGTGACCAGCTGTCCGTAGCCGTGGGCGTCTAGATGAGCCTCGACCACCTCCAGGGCATCAGGAGCCTCGCGCAGACGAACCACTTGAATGCCGTCACGATCGTTGAGGCGGTGATCCTTCCACAGGTCCTGTGCCACGGTCAGCGCCAGATAGGAGCGGCAATCCCGGAGGTGAGTGGCGTGTTCCGACAGCGCGTCGAGGAAGTCCATCGATACCCGATCGTTCACCGGGTGCTTGAGGTCGAGCTGGTAGGCGTGCGCCTTCTCCAAGGGTAGGCGGCCCTTGCTGGGGGTCTGCCAGTCCGCGTCCAGTTTGACCACGGTGGTGGTGTCAGCGGTGTGCTCAGCCAGCAGCCGCAGAGCGAGGGTTGTGGAGCCGCATGAGCGGGGCGCCACAATGATGATCACGGGTTGGTGAGGGCGGCTGGTAGCGGGATTGATGATCTGCTCCCAGACCGTTTCCCAATGCGTGCTGCGAACGAACGGCTGATCGAGCAGCCGCTCGCGGCTTTGTTCGACACCCTCCAGCAAGTCCCGCTTTCGGGTCTCCAGGATCAGCTGTTCGATGACGTTGGCGACGACTTCGGGGTCCCCAAAGACGTTTGTCGCTGTACCGTCGGTTTCGTACACGCGCGACGTGGTTGGGATGGCATCCGGCGACGGGGGAGTGGGGGAGGGGATTGGGTCGTCGGGGTTCGCGTCCGGCCGATCGGGAGCGCCGTTGCCGGGACGCAACCGATGCAGCCAGTTGCCGGAGCCGTTGGAGTGGTTCTCGCGGACCTCGCCGGTCGGCGGAGTGTTGTCGGAGCGCGTGGGGTCGAACGGCACGTCAGTCATACGGGAACTCCAGGGTGAGTGTGTGGGAAGAGCGGCAGGGTGGGCGGACGCCTCACCGCTGGCGGCGGTCGATCCGCAGAGTTTCGATGCGATCGGCGATCGTCGAGTCGCTGACCTGACCGTGAAACTGGAATGTGCCGCCGCTGCCAGGAGCCGGTGTCGTCGGCGCATCGCTCGGCTGCGGGACAGATGCAGGAGCTGCGGTCGGTGATGTGGCGTCGGTGAGGTAGAGGCGTACGGCAGGCCCGGTCAGGCCCGGCACGTGAATCCGGCAGGGTTGCTCGAAGCCGGGCTTGTCGCTGACGCGGGCAGCCACCCCAAGGAAGTGGTGTGAGCCCAGATCCGGTGTGCGCCCCGCGTGCACGGTGCGCCGGTAGGCGATCTCGGAGAGCGCGGCAGCAAGGAAGCCGCCGCTGTCCTTCGCGGCGGAAAGCGCCTGGCGGGTTGCCCGGCTGTCGAGCAGCCGGGTGGTGTCGTTGATGGCGTCACCGCGGTGGTCGGGCAGGGACAGTGGACCGACGTGCACACTGGCCCGCAGTCGCAGGACGGGACTACTGGCCAGTCGCTGCTGCTCGTAGCGCACCAGAGCCCCATTGAGCCGGCCGAGCAGTGGGTCCACGAGCCGTGCCAGTACCGAGGGCGGGAACAGCAGGATCGCCCCGTCGCCGTTGTCCTTGTAGCCGCCGGGAAGTTCCTGCGGGTCGGGCAGCTCACATTCGGCGAGTACAGTCGCCACGATGTCGTCCACATCGCACCGGGCGGCAGCCATCTTCGCCTCGGGGATCTGGCTGTACTTCTCCATGTCGATGGCCACGAGGGCGAGTTCGGCGGGCACATCCAGGGGCTCTGCGTGCAGCGGCGCATCCATCGAGCACCGTCCTTTCAGCACAGGCGGTCAGGGAAGTGCCCATGCTGATCGGGCGGGACGGCCACTGCTGCCCAGTAGTGGGCACACCTGAAGTGCGGCCTGTCACGCTTGCGTACGCGCGTGCGACTGAATCGAATGGATATCGCGAACGAGGAGCCCGCCACCGGAGGTAGTGCGGACCCAGTCCTGCTCGCGCCAGGGCTTGAGGGCGTTGACCACCGCATTGCGGGAAGCCCCGATCATCTGAGACAGCTCTGTCTGTGTCAGCCGCACGGCGAGATCCGAGGCTGAACTGGATGCGGCGTCGACCAGTCGGGACAGGGCCGATGCCAGACGCAGCGGCACAGATGCGGTGGCCAGTTCGAGCCGGACGGCCTCCGACTCCCTGACCCGAGCGATGGCGTGGCGCAACAGAAGGGCGAGTAGATCATGCTCCTCAACGAACTCGAGGAAGGCGGCAGCTGGGATGATGCGGATGTGACAGGTCTCGGCAGCGATTACCGTGGCAGTGCGCGGCTGGGAGTCCAACACGGCCAGCTCTCCGAGCAACTCGCCGGCACCGCGCACGGCAAGAAGCGTCCTTTCCCCGCAGTCCCCCGCCAGGGTGATCAACACTGACCCGGACTCCAGCACGATCACGTGCGTTGCTGGATCTCCCTGACGTAGGAGCACGCTCCGCGCGGGCCTGACACGCTGCGGTGCGAGCGTCTTCAGGCGTGCCCATAACTTGTCGCCGATCAACGTGGCATGCGACTGATACACACGTCCCCCTGCTGTGCGGCCCCGACACACTTAGGTGATCGTCTCAACTAACCAGAATATTGCTCAATAGACACATTCCAGCCACCAAGAGGGCTGCTAGGGCAAAATCGACGGCCAGACGGGCCGCTCGCAGCTTCCTGTCCGCCAGCCAGGCAAGCACCTGTAGCCGATGGACCTCGACCTGCCGTTCAAGCTCCCCACGCGAGGCCGTACTCACACCGACCCGGTGGTGTACGACCGCCTCGCCCATCAACGCGGTATGCAGCCCCGCCCTTGGGACCATGGGCCGCAGCGCGAGTAGCGCAGCCCCTATCGCGGCCATCAGTAACAGGCACATCAAGACCAGGGAGTACATTCCGATCATGGGCATGCCATGTGCACTCGACAGTACGGCGACCCCTGCAGCCAGCAAGCCACCCGCTATTCCACACAAGGCCGTTGCTTTCGTGTCCGCCCGCTGCACCTCGACGAAGGCGCGTTCGGCGTGCCCTTTCAGCCGCTCCGTCTCCGTCGGAATTCCGCATGGCTCGTGCATGCCGCCCCACACCCTCCGTGGCCGTCGCGTGCTTGTTATCGCAGTTGCCAGCCTGCTCGCCGCCGCCGACGAGTGATGCCTCCCGCAGGGCACGAGGAGCGCTAGGTCTCTCACTCCACGGACTTCCGCGGGCAGTAGTAATGGAGATGGGGGGCGCCCCAGTGCGCATTGGCAAGCCTTCGAGCCTGTTCGAGCTCACCTGGACGATCGCGCGCTGGGCCGAGGGGAGCCCGTTTCCAGGGGGCATTGTTGTCAGTAGGGACGGCTACGGTCCCTCGCATGCCGAAGAAGAAGCGGAAGAAGAAGCCACTATCGCGTGCCCGGCGGACCGGAGTGGTTCCCACGCAGGGGCAACTGCCCTCCACGATCAACCTCGGTGGCCCGCGTGTGCCTTCGCGTGGCTGGGGCTTTCAGGCATTGATCGACGACCTGAGGGAAGCTGGCCTGCCTCCCCTGGAATTCACGGCGTACGTACCCGAGGGGTGCTCATCCGATTTCTCCCCGCAGATCGATGCACCGCGTGCGCCGCTTCAGGCAGGCTGGTACCTGCAGTCCAACTTGGTCGTGCCGGTCTACAACTGGGTGTTCTCCGAGCAGCAACTCTCCGAAGATCCCAGTGGTTTGGACCTGCGCCGACGGGGGTTCGCCCTGTACGTGGCGCATTCGGCGTGCACGCACGGCAAGGCGGACTGTGGTTACGCCAGTGCGGAGGTCATGGAGACGTGGACTCCGATCGTGGCGCCCGACCCCAGCATCGTCGCCGCCGACCGCTACGGCGGCCACGCGCCCGGCTACAGCACCCAGGTAGCCGGACGGCTGCCGGAGGGAGCGCCCCGCACGGTGGGGGTGCTGGACGTGGACTATGCGCGGGTGGCGGGTCGCAGCCTGCCGGAGCGTTGGGACATCGACGTCGTGGGCCTCTTGGTGATGGAATGGCAGGAAGCCGTCGGCGTGCCCGGACAGGCCATCTGGCGGCAGCGCGCATTCCGCACGTTTCGAGATCACAATCTGTCGGAGCTCAACGCGGCCGCCGAGGACGTCGACTTGATCATCGGCCACAATCTCTTCGACGGCGACTACCGGTGCCTGCGCACCTACGGCGACTTGGTGAACGTCGGCGCGCTGGCCGCGAAGACAGTGGACACGTTGTATGCCGCCCGACACCTGTCCGCCGGCGACACGGCACGTCTGGACTTGACCACCCTGGCCCGCGCGCAAGGGCTGCGTGAGCGGGCGAAGAAGGCGTCCCGGACGGAGGCGCACCGCGGCATCAGGACGATCGATGACGCGGAGGAACGCTGGTTCTTCCAGCCGGTCTCCGATGACTGCGAAGTGATGCTGGAGCTCTGGCTGGGACTGATCACCAGCCGACGCTTGCGCACCGTCCTTAGGTCGGGAGAAGCCGTGGAGTACGCGGTCGGCGACGAGGATCTGCGGCTGCTCCTGGAGCCGCAACTTGCGCCGGACACCTTCACGAACCTGCTGACGACGAAGGGAACGGTCTACCCACTGCCCGGAGCGGCACGCAACGAGAGCGTCGCCCGGATCCACCGCGAGATCGAACAGCGCCGGGCCGACGGCGCTGCGGTCAACGGTCATCCGACCGCTGCCCACCGCCAGCGCTGCCTGGCACCCGGCGACGAGGCCGGACGACAGTGCGATCAGCTCATCCCGGCGACGGAGACGTATTGCCGCACCCACCGATCCAAGCGGCGCTGCCGAGGAAACCCGGCACTGGACGACACCTGCACCACCGTCGTCCATGACGACCTGGCGCATTGTCACTGGCATCGCATGACCGCCCTCTACGTGCCGCAAGGACAGCGCATCGTCGAAGACTTCAGTCTCCCTCTGCCGCTTCACGGATGGGCCCGGGGCAGCGACTGGGGATACGACACGGGAACGCGTTCCTTCTTCGCACGGCTCTATCGCAACGACGACGACCCTTCCGGAGCACCGACCATCTGGCTGTCGGGCTCCCAGCCTGACCTGACGGACGTGGTCGCGCTCACTCACGCCCTTCAGGAAGCGACCGGAATGGCCCGACGGGAAGTCGTGGACGCCCTGACGGCCGACCGGAAGTCACCCCAGCAACGCGCGGTAGCCACCCAGGACTGGGAACCAGCGCCGTGCGCCAGCCTCTGCCCGTGCGGCACTTCGGACTGCGGCCACGGCGAACCCTGCCCGAACGACGAGTGCACCGGCCACGACATCCACACGATGCGTAACCCCAGCAGCGAAGGAGACGTGACGGCGTGGCAGGACTACTTTGACTGCTGCGAGGGCTGCGGTGCAAGCGTCCTGGACATCTCGCTCCCGGAGCGCCCTTGGGGCGAAGTAGAAGCCGACGGGACCGTGACTGTCTACGCCGGGGTGTCTCACTATGAGCTCGGCGTCTACTCCTAGGGACTGTCTTCAGTCGTGATCAAGGGACTTTCAGAAGGCTGCTGATCTTGATAGTCGGTGCGCGGAGATGGAGTCCGGCGAGGTGGCTCTCGGGCGTCTTGTTGTAGTGGGACGGTGGCTGTCACGCGGCAACACCCCACCACACCGCCCAGGGCACGAACCCGACCGCGGCCAGCCCGACCGGGGCCAGACGCAGCCAGGCCGCCCAACTCGGCGTCGGCCGTCGGCGCCAGAGCGCGGCTGCCGAGACACAGGCGGACCCCACCACGGCGACGGCGAGACCCTGCACCACCAGCCACACCGCCGGACGTCCCCACACCACGGGCGCCACCGCACTGTCCCCGGCCACGAAGACAGCGAGCGGGCAGGTTACCGCCGCCGCGACCGCGAGCAGGCCGAGCCCGGCCAGCCACCGCACCGGACGCAGGACCGGGCCCCGGCGCAGGGGGGCACTCACCGGATAGGCGGCGAAGCCGAGGAGCAGCAGTGTCGGGGCGAGCCGGGCGTACCAGGCGTGGCCCGGTACGGGGGTGGTGGCGAGTGCCTGCGCGGGTGCGGGGGCGGCGCTTGACGCCGGTGGGTGGCCGGCGGCGTCGGCCCGCACCCATGAGGTAATGGTCTGTGCATAGCCGGGGGCCAGCTCTCCCAGTTTCTTGCCGTGGAAGAGGGGGCCGCCGATCCGGTCGAAACCGTCCGACGTGCGGTGCCCGTTGTGCGCACCGCCCGCGACGAAGCCGATGACCACGTGCTGGTTGCCCGCCCGGGCCAGGGCCTCGCGGAAGATCCGTGCGCTCTCCTGGGGCGGTACCTGCGTGTCGTGCTCGCCCCACAGCGCCAGCACCGGCGTTCGGTGGAGCCGCTCGAGCACGGGCACGGGGTCGTAGCCCGCCGCGGGGAACAGCCTGATGGCGCCCATGAATTGGGCGGTGGGACCGGCCACGGTGCGACGGAACGGTCCGCCCACCCCCCGGTGGCGCAGATGTGTGGTGAGATTCCAGGCCTGGGTGCGCAGCGGGTCGTAGCCGGACCCGCCGATGGTGACGATGAACGCGACGTCGGCCGAGCGCGACGCGGCCAGCGGCGCGACCCAGCCTCCCTCGCTGAACCCCCACAGTCCGACCTGGCGTGGGTTCACCCCGCTCCTGGACTGCAACAGCCGTACTCCGGCAAGCGCGTCGTCGGCCAGCAGGCCGAAGTCCCGATGGAGCCGGGAGTAGCCGACGGTCCGCTTGTCGTAGACGAGCGTGGTGATTCCGGCCCGGGCGAACGCCTCGGCCTCCTGCCGGTACTCGTCCCGGGGCCCGGCACCCGAGCCGCCGACGAGCACGATGCCAGGTCCTGGGCCGGGTGCTCTGTCCTTGCGGAGGACGGTGCCGTGCAGGACGAGCCCACTGCCGCCTCGGAACGTGACCTCCTGGCGGGCCAGCCCGTCCCCTCCGGCGTACGCCACCGGCGCTGTCAGTAAGAGGAGGGCGCCGGCCAACGCCCCGGACAAGGCGGCCAGTACGGCGCGTATCGGTGATGCGGACGTAGCCGAGCGCAGCACGGTGTGCGTCCCCCTGCGTTGTCGGTTGGGCCGCGCGGTCAGTTGATCTCGGGAATTCCGAGCAGCCGGACGAGCACGGTCCGCGCCTCGGGCGCTGCCTCGCCCTCCGGGGCCGAGTACCGGTAGAGGAGCGCGATGTACTCCTCGAAGAACGCCCGGAGTTGGTCGGGGTCGACCCGGAGCGTGGCGCGCGAGAAGAGCGCCGCGTCGGCCCAGGGCCCCAGCGTGTCGCGCGCCTCCCCGAACCGCCGGGCGGAGTCGATCAGTTCGGCGAGGTTCAACCGGTGCATCTCGGTCAGCGCCTCGCGCATCTGCGGCGTCTGCCGGCTGTACGGCGGGAACCGCCGGTCCCCCGCCACCGCCCGCCACCACCGCTCCCGCCCCTTCGCCAGCTCCGGGACCTCCTCGACGAAGCCGTGCTTGGCCAGCTGCCGCAGGTGGTAGCTGACCAGCCCCGTGCTCTCGCCCAACTCGCGTGCGAGCGCGGCAGAGTTGGCCGGTCCACGGCGCAGGCATTGCTCGATCTTCTGCCGCATCGGGTGTGCGAAGGCGCGCAGCGCCTCGACATCGGTGATCTCCCGGGCAGGCGGTTGTTCGGCCATGCCAGAAGGCTACGAATTGCAAAGGGTGTTTGCAAGGAAACCTTGCAACTCTCGGTGCGGACCGCGCCATCGCCTCGCCGCAGATCGCCGACCAGGGGCTGTCTTCAGTCGTGGTCAATGAGCTTTAAGGAGGCTGCTGATCCAGATGGTCGCGGCGCGGAGATGGAGTCCGGCGAGGTAGCTTTCGGGCGTCTTGTCGTAGCGGGTCGCGATGCCCCCCAGTCCTTCATCCTGTTGACGGCCCGCTCGACTGTGTTGCGGTCGCGGTAGAGATCGGCGTCGTGAGTGACGGGCCTGCCGCCCCGGCTGCCTTTCTTCCTGCGGTTGGCGGCCTGGTCCTTCTTCTCCGGGATGACCGCCTTGATGCGGTGTTTTCGCAGGTGGGCGCGGTTGGCGCGGGAGGAGTAAGCCTTATCGCCAGCGACTGCGGCCGGCCGAGTGCGGGGACGGCCGACAGGCAGGCGGACCCGCACCTTGCTCAGGACCGGGATGAACTGGGGGCTGTCGGCGGCCTGCCCGGCGGTCAGCAGGAGCGCCCTCGGCCGGCAGCGCCGGTCAGCGACCAGATGGATCTTGGTCAGCCCGCCCCGGGACCGCCCAAGCAGAGCGGCGCTCAGCCTGGCCCGCCGTCTGCGGCGGATACGTCGGCGTTCGGCACGGACTGGATCGCTTTCGCCGTCCTGCCCGGGTCCCCGACGATGTCCTGCGGGCCGCGGTGGCGGCCCTCGCCGATTGGGCGCGCTCTCCGGGTGGCTGGGCGTCGAATGCGCCGGAGGCCGTTGCCCGGCCGGTGGGAGTCGTCGCCGTACCGTCTCTGGCCCGCCCGCAACTGGTCGGTTCCCTCGCCCAGGGAATCGCGAACATCGGCCGCCTCCCCTTCCTGGGCACCCTGGCATACACCGGGCCGAGCGGGGCGCACGCGGCACGCCGCAGCAACTCCGCTCAACGCCTCAGGACGCTGTCCGGGGCCTTCACCGTCTCCGAGGACCTGGCTGGTGCCCTGGCCAGCGCACCCGGTCCCGTCCTGCTCGTGGACGACTACACCGACTCCGGCTGGACCCTCGCAGTCGCCGCCCGTCTACTGCGCCAGGCAGGCAGCGAACAGGTTCTTCCGCTGGTCCTCGCTGCGGCAGGCTGAGCCTGCCCATTTTGTCGGCGCGAGTGCGTGTTCCCGATGACGCACCACGTGGAGTGTGTGGCGGCGTTGGAGAACGGGCGGGGAGCACCCGGTCCCGCCCCCCGTTCGGCACCCGGGCAACACCCCCGCGTCGGCGGGGAGCACAACGACGAGGACCGCGCGCCCAGTTGGGACCGGGAACACCCCCGCGTCGGCCGGGAGCACCCCGCGCCCACCGCCGGGGACTGCGGGTCAGAAGGAACACCCCCGCGTCGGCGGGGAGCACACGCTCGTGGCGCCGAAGGGGTCGAAGGACGACGGAACACCCCCGCGTCGGCGGAGAGCAGAGCTACGCGTACGTGCGGGAGGACGTCCCCGGCGGAACACCCCCGCGTCGGCGGGGAGCACTCAGCCAGCTGTACCGGCCCGAAACCCTTCTGCGGAACACCCCCGCGTCGGCGGGGAGCACCCGATGGTGGACGTCCTCGACCCCATGGCGTACGGAACACCCCCGCGTCGGCGGGGAGCACGCCGCGACGGGCCGACTCGACAACGTGCCGTTCGGAACACCCCCGCGTCGGCGGGGAGCACTCCTCCTTCGGTAGCCCCGTCGCGGCGAGCACCGGAACACCCCCGCGTCGGCGGGGAGCACAGCTCAGGGGATAGGAGGACTATGGCAGCAGTCGGAACACCCCCGCGTCGGCGGGGAGCACTCCTCTCGAATCGCCTCCGGTGTCGGGTACAGCGGAACACCCCCGCGTCGGCGGGGAGCACGTGGGGCGGTTGCTCGGCGACGCGCTTGACGGCGGAACACCCCCGCGTCGGCGGGGAGCACAAGGACGCCTCCGACGAGACGCTCAAGAAGTTCGGAACACCCCCGCGTCGGCGGGGAGCACGAGCCCCCGCCGATCTCGACCACCGGCGGGGGCGGAACACCCCCGCGTCGGCGGGGAGCACACTTCCTGACCTGCAGTTTAGGAGGGGCTTGGCGTTCTCTTTACTTGCGTGGGGCTGTGTGGGGCTGCGGTCATGCGCATCAGTGTTAGTCCGTCGAAATCGATGGGGGTGCGGCGGCGCGTACCGGCGGTGCGAATGGCGTATCCCTGTTCGGTCGGTGCGGGATGGACGAGGACTGCGGCGCCGTCGCCTACTACTTGGGAAACGGAAGTCCACAACTCGTCGCGGACGCGTGCGGATACGGTGCCGACGAAGATGCCGGGAACGACCTCGATGGTCCAGCGGGAGAGAGCGCCGCGGAGGTGGTCGGGAACAGCTGTGGTTGCAAGAACAAGCATGGAGGGCATGTCAGTCGGCCTCCCTGGCGTAGTTGGTGCCGGCGGGGAGCACGCCGTGCTCGGGGTCCCAGAGGTGGACGATGTGCGCTTCGTGGCGCTCGGTGTCGTCGATGTCTACGAAGTCTGTGTCCGCGTCCGCTGTGAGGAGTGTCTGGATATCGCGGATGGTGCGCGGCAGCAGTTTGAAGAGGCGGAGTTCTTCGCGGAACTTTCGGCGTGCGTCGGCTTCGGGATTGGTCGACTGGTGCAGGGAGAAGGCGACCGGCAGTGTGGTGTGGGCTTTGTAGAGGTCGGCGATGTCGTAGACGAAGGCGTGTTGAGTGCCGGCGTGGACGAAGCCGAGTGCTGGTGAACAGCCGAGGGCGAGAAGTGCGGCATGGACGACGCCGTACAGGCAGGTGTTGGCTGAGGACAGGGCGAGGTTGACGGGGTCTTGCTGGTCCCATTGGTCGGGGTGGTAGTTGCGGCGGAAGCGGCCGATGCCGTGTTGCTGGGCGAGGAGGCGGTAGAGGGCCTTCATCCGGTGGCCTTCCATGCCGCGTAGTTGGGCGAGGGTGACATCGTCGGGTATGGAGTCATCGAAGCGCATGCGATACATGCGCACGGCGACGTGGAGTCTGCGTTGTGGGTCGGCCCAGGAGTTGGCCTGGCGTTCGAGCCAGTGTGTGGTCAGGGAGTCCGGGAGGATGCCTGCGTAGGCGCGTACGCCACCTGAGCCGGTGCATACGACGCTGGTGCCGTGGCGTGCCAGTGTGGAGAGCGCGCGGGTGGTGATGGACACGCCAGGGCCCAGCAGGAGGCAGGAGATGGCTGCTGTGGGGATGCAGACGGTGTCGGTGTGGTCGGGGGTGACCTGGATCTGGGCGCAGACGCCGGTGTCGTCTTGGATGACGCGGACCATGTCCAGGTAGAGGAAGGAAAGCGAGTCAGCGACGCGCGGGAGCATGGCCAGGGTGGGGGCGGCGAGCCGCTGGCGCGCGTCACCGCCTCTTCGTGGCGCGCTCACTCGGCCCGGGGGGAGACGGGGGCGAGGCTGAGCAGTCCGGCTCCATAGGACTTCCCCCTGCCGATGCCGTCGAGGACAGCGGCGGTGAGTGCCTGTGGGTCGGTGATGGTGGCCGTTCCGTCGTAGCGGATGAGCTGGTGCTTGATGGGGTGGGTGTCATTGCGCCGTGAGGAAGCAGGGCGCAGCGACGTGGCCGTGGAACTGTGCAGGTGTAGGCCGGCTTCGCTCGCCCGTCGGGTCCACCACTGGTCGGCTTGGGCCCCTGTCAGCGGTATCACCTTTCCTCGTTGGTTCTTCTGCTCCAACGGCAGTCGTTCGCGCTTGACCGGGCTGACGGTGATGCGATATCGGACCGTCAGGTCCTTGCGCAGTGCCGCGAACATGGGAGCAAGGCTCTTGACGTCAACGGTGCCGTAGCCGCTGGGCAGGCGGTGAGGGGTAAGCGGGATGGCGGCCTGGACGAGCAGGACGCTTTCGTGCTCGTTGTCGTCGAGACGGTAGAGCAGACCGGTGTCCTGACGCGGGGTGTCGCCGACGTTGTCGGGAACGAGCCGCATGAGGGTCTTGTGCATTTCGGTGGCGTAGCGCAGGTCACGCTGGACGTCTTTGCTGTACGGGTTGAGTCGGATGCGGGCGAGGTAGGCCGCCACGGTCATGCCGTCTCCTGTTCGGTGTGGGTGGCGTAGCCGATGAGACGTTGGCGCAGATCGCCCGGGGAGGTCTGCAGCTTCGCGGCGAGTGGTTCGGTGGTGCGTAGGATGCGGCGTTTGGCGTGGCTGCGGGCGTGCTGGGCGTAGCTGACCGGTACGTCGGTGATAGTCACGGAGACTGCGTCGTCGGGCAATGGGCCGAGGGGGTAGGTCTCCCAGATGAAGTCCACTGGCACGGTCGCCGTGCCCGCCTCGCTGGTTTCTTCGCAGTAGTGGGCTGCGGGCGTGCTGAGCGGGATGGTGCGCAGGAGTTCGTGTACGGGGTCTTCAACCTGGGCCCGCAGAACGAAGGGCTCGTCGGGGATGCAGGAGCGGCGGCCCAGGTAGGGGTTCCAGTACGGCTGGTGCAGGGCGTCAGCGATGCGGGCGATGTCGGCGTCCGGGCCGGTCACGGCGACGACGAAGACGGCGTCGGCCAGGTAGCGTCGGCGGGTGATGACGGCGTCGCCTTTGTGGTCGCCGCCGCTGGTGGCGGCGGTTCGGTCTTTAGGTTGTCCCCCGCCGACGGTGTGGTAGTCCACTAGTAGTTCCCCGGGCCGGTCGATGCGCACGGTGAACTCCAAGTCGGCGTAGCCGCCCGGGTCCTGGTCACGGTTGCGGCCTTCGGCGGCAGCGAACATGCCGATCAAGCCCGAGCGTGTGGGAAAGGGCGCGGTATCTCGCTGGGGGGAGAACACTGACCGTTCTCCCCAGGACTGCAACGGCCCGGCCAGCCGCAGCAACATCCCGCTCATGCCTGCGGTCCCGCTTCAGGGAGGGCGGCGTCCACGGCGGCTTCGATCAGGGCGGGGTAGGACTGGTGCATCTCGCCCAATCCGGGTAGGGCTTCATCAGGGATGCCGGCGTGGCCGTGGAAGGGGCGGTTACGGTCCCCGGTGAGCCGGTTGATGTCGCGCACGTATTGCGCCAAGGCAGTACGTGAGGGACCGGAGAATCCGCCGAAGCGGTCGGCGGAGACAGGTGTTTCGAAAGCGGCGGCGAGCGAGACGGGCCGCTGGGTGCGTACCGCGGCGTAGGCCAGGTCAGGGATGGTGTGCGGGGCGGTGCTGTTCTTCTTCGCCTGCGGTAGGGACATCAGAAACTGATCCGCGAAAGACGCCAGCACCGTCCGCGCCTGTTTGTCGTCTCCGTCCAGGTTCTTGAGCAGGTCGGTGACGTTGACGGTGGCGAATCGGTAGAACACTCCGGCGCTGAATTCCGCTGTGCTGAGGTGGCCGCTGCCGGTCTCGGCTTCGCCGAGCCAGTCGTCCACGGCGGTGAAGTAGTCCCGCTGCGGCTCGCTGGCGTGTGTGGTGAAGGCGTGCGCCACTTGAGCGGCGCCGTCGACGTTGGCGCCGGGAAGTTCGGCCAGCATCCGACCCAGCAAACTGATCGATGCGGTACGGCGCTTGAGGATCTCCTCGATGCGATCCGTCGGCAGCAGCGCGCCCGGCTTCGCCTTGCCGACGCCCTTCTCCAGCGTGTCGCGGTACTCCTCGCACACGACCGCCAACTCCTCAATCGCGCTGTGCGGCAGGAACAGCAGGACCGACGTGTGGCCGGCATCTTCGGTTTTCAGGGACTTCTTCGCGCTGGCGCTGGCCGCCACCTGCCCTCCGGCGAAGGCCGCCAACTCTGGCGGCCAACCTTGCTTCTCCAGGGCTTGGGCCACCTTGACCGGCACCAGGCGGGTCCGGGCCGCAGTCTCGCCCAGATCCTGCTCGACTCCGTGCCGAATAACGCGCTTCCAGGACTGACTGGAGACACGGATCCGCGGAGCGTTGCCATACTTGACGGTCTTGGGGGAACCGAGATCGTCCCGGTTCAAATTCGCGGCCGGCACGGACTGCAGGGCGCTCAGGTCAAGGAACAGGGACATCAGTGGTTCTCCTTCTGCTCTTCCTTACGGTCTTCGAGGGTGCGCACTCGGAAGTACGCCTCCAACCAGCGCGTCGCGACCCGATCACGGTCGACGTTCCACCACGCCAAGTCGTCCAGCAGCACTGACCAGTCGATACTCACGCCACCGTTCAGTACGTGGCGGGTCAGCGACGGCAACCGCTGCTGCACGGCATCACTGCCCTGACGAACCAGCAAGTGCAGGTCGTCCTCGGCGGTATCAGGCTTGAGAAGCTTCTTGTTGACGCCCTCTGCCAGCGAAGCGCCCAGGTTCGGCCGCCTCCACCACTCCACCACGGGAGTGGGCACACTCTCCACGGCATCAGCGTCGGCCTCAGCTTCCAGAGCTGCGGCCTTATCAGTGTCGCGGGCGGTCCTGGGCCGGGCGGCGATCAGTGAGGCAACCGCGTAGTGGGCCCGCCGGGCATCGTCGTACCAACCCGGCCTCTTCGGCTCCGGCAGACGCGGTACGAGGTATCGGTGCATGTAGGTGCAGCGCTCCAGCGGGCGGCCAAGACCGGTACGCAGGTCAGCCTGCGCCTTTGTACTTCTGCCGCACAGGTCGACGACGTAGGCGACGAATGCGTCGTACCTGTCGAATTGCTCTTGCCTCTTGCTACGGGGTGGTGCTGGGGCAGATGCCATGGCATGTCCCTATCGCGATGATTGGGTGACGGTTCGCTGGGAGTGGGGGATGACAGCGTGGAGTGCGGCGCGGGCTCGCGAGCGGGCCCGCGCCCCGCGCAGGTCGGCACGGGCCGCGCCCATGGCGGCGTCCAGCGATTCCAACGCCGCGGTGACGAACGGTTGATAGGCCGGGGCGTCGAGTTGCTGGGGTGTCGCGAGCTGCCAGAAGACGCGCTCAGCGGCCGGCCAGTAGTGACCCATGGCGGTACGAGCCCATGGGCCGGGCCGCTTACGATCCAGTGTGACCTTGGCTGATGTGTCCTCGGGCGGGTCGGTGGCCAGCTTCCATGCCAGCTTCGCCGCATACTCAAGCCGTTCCCCGACCTGTTCGGCGGCCTGGTGGCAGCGGGCGATATGCAGCGCCATCGCGTCGCCTTCGTCGCTCACTCCCTCAAGCCAACCCAGTACAGCGGGAGTTGTCGCCTCGAACCAGCCGTGGTCACGTTGCTGCCCGTCCTGGTCGAACCCATACGCACGAACCCGCAAGTCCGTTAGCCGCTGCGCAGGCAAGTACTCGAAACACAGTGGTCGTTGGCCTTGACCGTCGTCCTTGAGCAGCAGTGCGTCCAGGTCCCGCCACAGCGCGCGCTGCTGATCGGCAGCCCGAGCAAACGGCGCGCCGCCGGCTTTGGGCATGTCCAAGATGACGTGCGGATCGGGCGCTGCAGAAGGCGGCTGATGCGTCGACCAGGTCACATACGCGTCCGTCACGTGCGTACCTCCAGCCGAGGGCTCGAGCAGCACCGCGTGGCGGGCACGCCCGGTCAGCCACCGGCCCGGCCACGTCAACGGCCGTGGTGGCGCGAGAGGGTTCGGAAGTTCCTCCTCCCATGGGCACAGGTCTGCCTCGTCCAGGTCGATCTGATCGTTCGGGCCGGGCACCGCCAGGACCAGGGTTGTGAACAGATCCTCGGCCCACACATGAAACGACACGCTTTTACGTAGCGGACCGGCAAGCCCGTTCCCTGGCTTGTCTGCGGTGATCCGCCGCGGAGTGCACTGCCCGGAAGGCCCGTAGTACAGCTGAGCGATCATGTGCCACGTGGCCTCGGCCGCCGGAACCGGCACCGGATCACCATCAGTGAAGTGCCCGAAAAGAACAGCTCCGTTCACGCCCGTCGGTCGGCCGAACACCAGCTTGTTCACACCCGACGGATTCGCATTCCCCTTCGCATCAAGGCACTCATCACGCAGCCGCGGATCCTGCAGAAACGGCCGCTCAGCATCGAATAGATCGAAGCGACCGCAGGGCACCTCGTCATCGAAGTAGGCGTCCACCACCTTGCCGTCGAACCGCCCCTGCGCCAGGACCCGATCACGCAGCGCCAGCCAGTCCTCGATGTCCTCGGCCAACTCACGGTCGTCGAGCCGCTCGCCGTCGACCCGGGCAACCCGCGCCGTCATCGCAGCCAGCACACGTAAGAGCCCGGAGGCCGCCGGCGGTACCGGCAACTCCACATCCTCGATCTCATGCGCCCGGTGGAACAGCTCCCGAAACCCCACCCGCCCAGTCGCACCGTCCATGAAACGCACCGGAATCCAGGGCTGCTCCCTCAGATCCCACCTAGCGGCCATCCCTCCCCCTTTCAGGCAGCACTCGGCCATCACACAACCGGTCGGGCTGAACCTCCACCAGCGGTGCAGTGCAGACAGTGAAGCAGCCCCCACTGACAATCGCGGCCACTCTCCAAGATCCGCACCCGCCGACCCTCCTCACCTGCCGGGCGCCGAAGGAACGCGGACCAGGGGCCAGGCCCCCTCACCGGTCATCTTCAGGCCCTCGACCTCGGGGAGTAGCGATGGCGGGCTTACTGCCTGACGAGCCCGAGTTCCTCGTCCAGCCACATCTGCCTGCGGCCAACGGTCACCGGCTGTGGCTGGCCATCACAAACCGGCTGGGCAAGCACGAGCAGTTCGCTCAGCATCGGGTGATCAGCCCATGCAGTTGGCGGTTGACAGCGCTCGCGTTCGCCGCTGAACCACCCCGCACGCACCGGGATGGTCTTGCCCATCAACCTCCGCACGTCCTTGACCGCCCACCGACCGTCCTCGCCGGGCTGCGGAAGCTCCTGATCACCGCCGACGTCCAGCGTGAGCGTCCCGTCCGGCTGCTGGTAGACGCACAGCAGGCGTACCGAGTCCGCTCCCAGCCGGGTCGCGGCATCCCATTCGTCTTCCGTGCCTTGCAGGTGGTGCAGCTGATGCAGCTGGCGGACACCGCGTGGCCGGGGAATCACCAGCGCGCCCCCAACGCTACGCTCTGCCAGGCCCTTGCCGACATACGCCGACCATTGCTCCGAGCGCACCGGGTCATCCCAATGGAAAAGCTCCGGACGGTCGCCGTGCACCCGCTCGACAAGATCTTGAACGTCACCCGGGATCGCAACGGTCGCCCTTGGCAACTCACTCAGGGCCTTCGAGGTCTCCGCCAACAAAAACTCCGGGTACACCTCCCCCCACTGCCGCGGCACCCCGCCCCCGTCCAACAACGGATCCAGCACAACCAGCCGCGGGCCAGTTACAACCGCCCAGTCGGGACGGCTCCGCCCCTGCGGGCGCCCCTGCCCTGCCCACCAGGTCTCATGACGCCAGCAGCGACCCGCCCGCTGCAACAGCAACGCCAACGGCGCAAGGTCGCTGACCACCAGATCGGCATCCAAATCCAGCGACTGCTCAACGACTTGAGTCGCTACGATGATCCGCCGCTCAGGGCGTGGCCCGAGACGCCCCAGGCCAGCCGTCACCATCTGCGTACGGGCTTCGCGCACGTCGCCCGGGAACCGCGCATGAAGAATCTGAAGATCGCTTCGCGACAGCCCCCGGTCCTCGTACCGCTCCTTCAGCCACGTATATGTCGCCTGCGCGTTGCCCACCGTGTTGCACACCACCAGCATGCAACCCCCACTGCCGGAGACAATCGGGTCAGCGAGCCGCTCGATGACCGCAAGCCGATCGCGCGCCCCTCCGCAAGATCCATGTACAACCGGTACCTGATCGACCTTCAGGTCCATTCGCCGCTCGGCTGCCTGCTCCTCCCGGAGCGCATCCGAGATCACGGTGCACTCGGCCGTCTCCGCGTCGACGTACAACCAACCCGGGTAAGGAGCCGAGAAGGACCGCTCCTCGGACTGCTTACACCCAGCTCCCTTCAAGTACTCCTTGATCAGCCGATCACTGACCGACATCGGCAACGTCGCCGACATCAGCACCACCGGCACCCCATACGCCCCAAGCCAACACAGCAACCGCCCGAGCAACACCTGCATGTACGGGTCATACGCATGCGCCTCATCGACAATGAACGTCTTGCCCGACAGCGCCAGCATCCGCAACGCGTTATGACGCACCGGCAGCACGGCCATCAGCGCCTGGTCCACCGTCCCCACCGTGTACTGCGCCAACAACGGCCGCTTCGGCCCCCGCAGCCACCACCGCGGCCGCATCAAAGCCTGATAGCCCTCGGCCCGGGTGCTGTTCTCCAAACCGTCACACACCATGACCCGCGGGCCAGCGACCAAGTCATCGTCCGCGTACGCCTTGCTCAGCCACGCCATGCTGTGCGTCAGCGTCAAGCCCGCCCCACCCGCACCCTGCCGAGCCAACACCCCCGCCACCCGGCCGTGCATCTGGTCGCTGGTGGCCATCGTGGGCAGCAGGAAGGCAAAGCCTCGCGTCCCGAACCCTCCCGACAGCACTCGCTCCGCTTCCAAGGCGGCCTCGCTCTTCCCGTCCCCCGGAGCTGCGGTCACCAGCAAGATCCCCCCGCGCGCCCTCCTGCCCGGCTGCCGCGCCCCGACCGCTGTCGGCAACTCCTCGGCGATAGACCGCTGCAAAGCGTTCGGCTTCCCCGCGATGTCGTATGCCTCGCAAAAACCCTTCCGCTCCAGCGCAACGGGCATCAGTCCGGCCTCGCGCGCCAGACACTCGGCATCCCTCAACGACTTCCCGAAGTGCCCCTGCAAAGGCCCCAGTCGGCGCTGCCGAGACCTCAGATAATGCTCCTGACTGACCAACCAGTCCGCCAGGATCACCACACCCGTCACCAGCACCGCAGCTGCGGCACTGAACTTCATCGGCAGTTCCGGCGCACCCACTGCGTCGAACACGGCCGCCGCATGCGCCTCCCGCTGCAGCGCCCATGCCTTACCACCCAACAGTGCTTCGCGAGCCGACGACACCGCGAGCGGATCCGGGCGATAAAAACGCCCGTGATGGCCCCCGACGATCTCCGCCACCCGGGACACGGCAGCGCCCGACGACAGCTCGTTCCCAAAGCCAAGCGCTCGCAGTACCGCGGGGGCGGCCTTCATTCCCGCCAGGTCATGAGCCACGTCATCGACACCGATCTTTCCCCGATCCCGCATCAGCTCATCGCTCAGCCATCCCTCCGCCCTGGCCTCGCAGAACTGGAACCCCGAGATCTTCCCGATGTCGTGCAAACCCGCGCACAACCCAACGAGCCGACGAACGCGCTTCGGCTCACCGGCCAAATCCAGGCCAGCAGCGATACAGCTGCGCTGACTGCTCGACAGAAAGTTATCCCACAAGAACAACGCCATCGCTGCCGAATCCAGCAGATGCCGTACCAGCGGATACGGGGGCAGGCCGGGATCAAGCCCACGCGACTTCCCCCACAACGACTCGTCTAACGCCCACTCCCGCCTATGCGCCACCCGCCGCCTCCTCCGGCTCCACCCATCCTGTTGCCACCGATCGAACCAGACACCACTGACACTGGCGCCCGGCCGAACGGCTGTACCGTGTCTACGTGGCCCCACAACAGCTCACCCAGCAGGCAAAGCAAGAGCAAAGCCTCTCCTGAACCGCAGGTCAGGCAGTGTCCTCCCCGCCGACGCGGGGGTGTTCCGGCTGAGCTGTTGCGCATGGCCTATGCGGGCGGGTCCTCCCCGCCGACGCGGGGGTGTTCCGGTGAGCGTGGCCTTGGCCGTCGACAGGACCTTGTCCTCCCCGCCGACGCGGGGGTGTTCCCATGGGCGTCACGGTCGAGGGCTGATCGACCACGTCCTCCCCGCCGACGCGGGGGTGTTCCGATCACACCGGACCGGTACGGCGAGGTCATCGCGTCCTCCCCGCCGACGCGGGGGTGTTCCGGTGTTGTCGCAGACCAAGGTCACAATGTCCTAGTCCTCCCCGCCGACGCGGGGGTGTTCCGTTGATCGGCTTTTTGAAAACATCTTCCAGACCGTCCTCCCCGCCGACGCGGGGGTGTTCCGGCCCGCCGGTCCGGCGTCGAGACCCAGGGCGAGTCCTCCCCGCCGACGCGGGGGTGTTCCGATCCGGGACGTAGACGTCACCGAGGTGTTGGAGTCCTCCCCGCCGACGCGGGGGTGTTCCGGCTCTGGCGTGGTTCACACTGTGAGATTCGGGGTCCTCCCCGCCGACGCGGGGGTGTTCCGTTCCTCGCCACCGTGGCAACGGCCGCGGCGCTGTCCTCCCCGCCGACGCGGGGGTGTTCCGCTGCTCATCGACGCCCTTCCGTACCCGGCCTAGTCCTCCCCGCCGACGCGGGGGTGTTCCGATCCATTGCACGACGACGATGCACGCGTCACCGGTCCTCCCCGCCGACGCGGGGGTGTTCCGACGACCCGAAGCGCATGGCCCTCGCCTGCGACGTCCTCCCCGCCGACGCGGGGGTGTTCCGCAGTTCGTGGTCGCGGGGCGCTGACCGGTGGCGTCCTCCCCGCCGACGCGGGGGTGTTCCGTAGCTGGTCGCAGCCCCCGTGGACAGGGTTGCGTCCTCCCCGCCGACGCGGGGGTGTTCCGCCGTCCGGACCGTGTCCGCCGAACTCGACGCTGTCCTCCCCGCCGACGCGGGGGTGTTCCGCTGCTGCTGGCCGCCACCACGCCGCCCAACCAGTCCTCCCCGCCGACGCGGGGGTGTTCCGTACGTGTGGGGCGGCGCCAGCCCGCAGACCGGGTCCTCCCCGCCGACGCGGGGGTGTTCCGTACGTGTGGGGCGGCGCCAGCCCGCAGACCGGGTCCTCCCCGCCGACGCGGGGGTGTTCCGCCGCGGGCGTCGTGGTCGACGGTGTCGGCGGCGTCCTCCCCGCCGACGCGGGGGTGTTTCGCGAGGATCGGCCGAGGACTCTCTCGTCCTGCTGTCCTCCCCGCCGACGCGGGGGTGTTCCGCCGAAAGAGGTCGCTGCGGCGACCGGCTACAGGTCCTCCCCGCCGACGCGGGGGTGTTCCGACCAGCCTGACCAAGCCCAAGGCCCCGGTAGGGTCCTCCCCGCCGACGCGGGGGTGTTCCGGTGACCCTCGCGTCCGGCGCGCAGATCTGGCCGTCCTCCCCGCCGACGCGGGGGTGTTCCGCCTCTTCACCGGTGGCTTGTCGACAACCGTCAGTCCTCCCCGCCGACGCGGGGGTGTTCCGACCAGGCAGACCCGCGGTTGCTTGGCGTCGGCGTCCTCCCCGCCGACGCGGGGGTGTTCCAGCCTTCACGGTCGGCGAGCAAAGGGGCGTCGAGTCCTCCCCGCCGACGCGGGGGTGTTCCGCCCTCCGCCCTGATCGAACGCCCCGGCGAGCAGTCCTCCCCGCCGACGCGGGGGTGTTCCGTCGATGTCGGCGTCCATCGAGATCAGCGGAGGGTCCTCCCCGCCGACGCGGGGGTGTTCCGCTCAACGTCGAGCAGGCCGAACTCGCCATCAAGTCCTCCCCGCCGACGCGGGGGTGTTCCGGAACTGGATCGTGATGTCAGAAGAGACGTTCAGTCCTCCCCGCCGACGCGGGGGTGTTCCGTTGATCGGCTTTTTGAAAACATCTTCGAGGCCGTCCTCCCCGCCGACGCGGGGGTGTTCCGCAGTCCCGATGTTCGTCGACGAAGACGACCTCGCCCTCCCCGCCGACGCGGGGGTGTTCCGTTTCGCCACAGGTCCGACGCGCCCATTACTTAGTCCTCCCCGCCGACGCGGGGTGTTCCGTCCACCAAGTACGGCCACCTGTCGGCCGTCGCGTCCTCCCCGCCGACGCGGGGGTGTTCCGCCGGGAGCGACAACATCAGCACCCGGGTCCGCGTCCTCCCCGCCGACGCGGGGGTGTTCCGCCGGCCGGCGCCGGGCGGCCGCCGGAATACTGGTCCTCCCCGCCGACGCGGGGGTGTTCCGTCATGCCGCTGTTCCGCCGGGTGCACGCCAACGTCCTCCCCGCCGACGCGGGGGTGTTCCGCCCCATACGCCGACGACGGGACCAGGAGATGAGTCCTCCCCGCCGACGCGGGGGTGTTCCGGGCTGTCAGAGCCTCTTGGGCGCAATCCTCAGGTCCTCCCCGCCGACGCGGGGGTGTTCCGGAGGTGACGCATGCGTTGGCTACAACGCCCCAGTCCTCCCCGCCGACGCGGGGGTGTTCCGGCCCGCGCGGAGCTGCTCACGGTCGCCGGTGAGTCCTCCCCGCCGACGCGGGGGTGTTCCGTAATGCCTCAACCAGTGAGGCGTCATGGTGGCGTCCTCCCCGCCGACGCGGGGGTGTTCCGTCAGGCATAGGCACCTCGCGCCCTTCGTCGTCGTCCTCCCCGCCGACGCGGGGGTGTTCCGGCCGCCGAGCGCAAGTACCTGCGCAAGCAGGCGTCCTCCCCGCCGACGCGGGGGTGTTCCGCATGGCCGGACGGCGTCGCCGGAGCAGGCGGTGTCCTCCCCGCCGACGCGGGGGTGTTCCGCACGTCGTGACGCTGCCCCAGGACGGGTCGGTGTCCTCCCCGCCGACGCGGGGGTGTTCCGATGCGGGGCCATGGAGCGACCGCGGTTCAGTCGTCCTCCCCGCCGACGCGGGGGTGTTCCGATCCCCGCATGGCTGCGCGGCGGCGCAGACCGGTCCTCCCCGCCGACGCGGGGGTGTTCCGGAGGCCGGGGCCGGCGAGCACGCACCGGGCCAGTCCTCCCCGCCGACGCGGGGGTGTTCCGGACCCAGGTGAGTTCTCCTCTCAGGCCCCGGCGTCCTCCCCGCCGACGCGGGGGTGTTCCGTGACCGAACGCCGTGACACTCTCGCCTGGGCCGTCTTCCCCGCCGACGCGGGGGTGTTCCGCCGAAGGGCGCGGCGAACGTTGCGATGGCCAGGTCCTCCCCGCCGACGCGGGGGTGTTCCGAAGGGCGAGTTTGACATTCCAGCCTGACCGCCCTCCTCCCCGCCGACGCGGGGGTGTTCCGGCCGGCACCTGGCCGAGGGGGAGCAGCTGCTAGTTCTCCCCGCCGACGTGGGAGTGTTCCGAGGAGGAGCCCGGGGGCCGGGCAGCGCGGTCCTCCCGCCGACGCGGGGGTGTTCCGCCAAGGTCACCGTTCCTGGCGAGGAATCGGCTCGGGGGCCAGTGCGTACCGCCCTCGACCGGGACTCCCGCACGCCTGCGGACGGTGGACGGCGAGCTGGGAGGCGGGCCGGGCCATCGCGACTTGCTTCATCGAGGACCGGCGACAGGTCGCCCACTCCTGGGCAGCAGCCTACGACGAGGCGGAGCGCGGCCGAGAGGCGGTGCGGCTCGATCGAGCTGGCCGAGGAGCGGGTGGCACAGGACCAGGCGGCAACGGAGGCCAAGCGTGCCCAACGTCGGGACTCGCGGCGCGGGTGGGCACCGGTTGTGCAAGCGGTGCACGGGATGGGCAGAGTCGGGGGCAGGACTCGAACCTGGGCCAAGTGCTTAGAAGGCGCCTGCTCTATCCGCTGAGCTACGGGGGCTGACCTGCGCAAACGCGGTCCTTCATGCGCTCGCCCCACGAGCCTGTGGGACGTATGTGGGATCCGCGGAACCCTGGGGTCCGTGGGACGCGAGCGCCCCAGCGGGCCGCACGTAGGATCGCACATAATCTTCACCACTCCGAGGCCCCTAGCGGAAACAATCCTGCACCCGCCCGGCGTTGTCGATCTCCGAGCCGAGGAGGGGAAGGTGTCGGGCCTGAAGCTGTTCCACACGACGACGAGTGGCGTGACGGAGGTTACGCCGCGTCTTGCTGAGGTCGAGGCTGATGTGCAGGACCTCGTCGAGGCGCACATGGAGACGATGCTTGGGGTGCGGTTCCTGGCGAGCGAGTACGCCATTGACTGCGTCGACGGCGGACGGATCGACTCGCTGGGGCTCGACGAGAACAACGCACCCGTCATCGTCGAATATAAGCGCGGCACCGACGCCGGAGTGATCAACCAGGGCCTCTACTACATGTCGTGGCTCATGGCCCACAAGGACGCCTTCCGGGGCCTGGTCAGCGACCGGCTCGGGGTTTCAGCCGCGTCTCAGGTCTTGTGGAGTGCACCCAGGCTGATCTGCGTCGCCGGCGACTTCAGCCGCTACGACGCACACGCTGTACGCGAGCACCGGCGCAGCATCGACTTGGTCCGCTACCGGTACTTCGGTAGCGAGCACATCGGCCTTGAGACCGTGGCTTCCGTCACCGGGCAGTCGGCTGTGCCCAAGCGGGCCCGTCGACGCGCGGTCGGGCTACCGCCTGCCCGAAGGCAGGACGCAGCGATGGCGGAGTTGGCCGAGGCGGTCGACGAGGCGCTGCTCGGCCTCGGGGACGGCGTTACCCGGGTCCAGCGCAAGCAGTACACGGCGTACCAGCGGCTGCGGAACTTCGCCTGCGTCTGCCCGCCGCAGCAGACCAAGCTCCTCGTCTACCTCAAGGCGGACCCCAAGGGCGTCGACCTTGTTCCCGGCTTTACCCGGGATGTGACGGGGCTCGGTCACCACGGCACGGGCGACTTGGAGGTGCAGCTTCGCACCGAGCGGGACTTGGAGCGGGCCGAGGACTTGTTCCGTCTGAGCTGCGCCGCGGCGTAGTTCTTGCCCGCCGCGCTGATGTGGCTTGGAGCAGGCAGCCCGGTGTTGGTGCAGCCTGTCAGATGCGGTTCATCGGCCGGGTCAGGCGTCCGTGGGCTGCGGGTCGTCGACGTGCTTGAGCGCGGTACGGGCCTTGGGTACGTCCGGGCCGCTGAGCGTCGCCCAGAACTCGTGCGTCGCCAACTGCTGGGCTAGGTCCCGCTGGTGGGAGAGGAGCTTGTCGACGGCGGCGTGGTCGTCGTCGGTCCAGCCGACGGATGCCGGATGCTGCACGCCGCGGGCGTCGGTGTAGGGCTCGGGCATGGGTTCCGGCCTGTGTGGGAGGTGTGCGTACAGGTCGGCGAGGTCGCGCTGGGCTTGTTGCCAGTCGCGTTGGAGCTGGATCAAGTCATCAGGGTAGTGGAATTCGGCCACGCCAGAATCGTACAAAGCATCGATTCAAGATCGCGTGGCGACACCCCGAGTACCCTGACGAACTCATGGAACGGCTGCCCGAGAGCGTGGACCTCGACATCCTGGAGCACTGGATCATCTTCGCGCTGAAGACAATCCGCGAGACACGGGACTGCACCCTTCACGAGGCAATGGACGTCTTCACCCAGCGGTACGAACAGCTCCGCCGCCAGCGCCCGGACGACTTCCAACTGAGTCGGGAAGAGTACGGCCGGGGGTTCTACTCGTAACTCCCCGCCACCACAGGCGAGTACCTGATCTCGTGCTCCCGGGCCACCCGGTTCCGCGGCCTCACAGATCCTTGCAGCGCCTCAAGGAACAACACGCGTCCGATCTCCCGCGCCTCCGCCTCCGACACCTGCAGCAGCCAACCCCGCCGTTCCTCATCCCACACTGCCTCTACCACCGCGTCGTCCAACGGTGCGAGCAAGCCCTGCAGCTTCTCGGTGATTCGCACATAGCCGCGGACCAAGTCCATCTCCGAGGGCACCAACCCCAACTCGCGGTACGCCGGATCGGCCTGCTTGGTCAACCACCGCTTCTCCGCATCCGCTGGCACGGCCCGCAACTCTCGGTAGACCAGAGCGTCCGAGCCGTGCACGGTCAGCCGCACCGCCCAACCCTCACCGCGGCCCGGCGCCGGCACGGCCAGCTCGACCAGACCTCGCTCGGCCAACCGCCGGCAGCCCGCATCCGGCTCCCCGGACTCGCACGTCCACCACTCGTCCGCTGCCATCCGCTCGCGGACCGTCTCCAGCAACTCCCAGTCCTGCGGTCGCAGTTCCACCCACGCCCCCTTACGTGCTCGCTGGCGCAGATCCTGCCGCAGTACCCGCAGCCCCGGCGGCCGAACGAGCAGACAACCACCCGACAGAGAACTTGTGCAACACGAAGCCCCCGCCGCAGCAAGCGGCGAGGGCTGCACGACGCTCCGCCTCAGCCTGCCAGCCGAACCTCTCCAGCAGCGGTCACCGACCACTGTGGACCAGTGACGGCGTCACGGCACCACACGAACTGCCGACCGAGCTCCACGGTCATCCCGAAGTCGTACAGCTCCGGCTGCCCGGCATCGAGCCACCAGCCCCACGCCTGCTCGACCTCGTCCACCAGCCGCCGCGGCCCACCCTGGAGGGCGCGCTCCACCGCTTCACACGTGCGCAAGAAGTGGCTGGTGCGGAATCAGACATACCAGTGACGTGATCTAGTCAACCGACCTACGGGCAGGCCGACTTGTCAGACCCCTGTCATAACGTCACTCGCAACTGCCGTCACACTCCGGGCAGGGGGTCCGGAGGGGGGAACCGCGGCAGCGACGGGAGAAGCACATCGTGAGAGGAACGATCAAGCGAGCTGCTGGGGCTTCTATGGCCGCACTGGCGCTTACTGCATCCTGTATCGGCATCGCACACGCTGCACCGGCACAGAACCAGCTGACCGTCTCCGTCAGCCAGGTGTCCGCAACACCCGTACCTCTGAACACCCACGTGGCAGGCGCGCCGGCAGGGTTCTGCAAGATCCCGAACCCGATGACCAACGAGTTCTACCGCACCACCTACTGCCTGACCGAGAACCTGCGGGTCAACGTCCTACAGAACCGCACACCCGTCGGCAGCGCGACGTTCACCGTGTACCACGAGACGCACCTCAACCTGAAGGGCGCCAAGTGGACGGAGAAGGTGACCGTCGGCCCCGCCACCCTCATCGGGAACGCCTCCGGTATCGAGACCACCTACCGCGCCTTCTGCGGCGCCTCGTGCATCGTGTCGGAATCCGGCGGCATCGCCAGGCCGTTCGTGCTGGGCGCAAGCTCCCACACCGGCAGCCTGAACTACACAGTGGCCGTCAGCAAGGGCAACGAGCGCACCAACCACTCGGCCTACCAGATGACGTTCAACAAGCCCGGCTACACCCCGGGAGCGGTCTCGTACAACTCCGCCAGCTGGCGCTGCGACGACGAGGACGGCACCTACGGCGCCGGATGCGTCTACCCCAGCCGCATCATGGTCGACTCCGACACCGGCCTGTCCAAGATGGCCGCGCTGCCTGGCATCGGCGACAACATCCGCACCGTGCAGCGTGCCAGCCTGCACATCGGGAAGCCAGGCTCGTCCATACCGCTGACCCGCGCCACCGAAGCCCAGAAGAACACCAACCGTGGGCAGGTCTGCGGCCCCAAGGTGAAGCCGAAGCCCGGTGACATCTGGTGGACGGTCGACCCCAAGAACCCCAACACCAAGCCGTCCTGCGACGAGTACCCGTTCGCTGACAGCACGCAAGGCGGCACCAAGTACGCGGAACCGAACCGCGCCATCAAGTGGGTACCCCTGGGCGAGAACAACAGCCAGGGCGGAATCCTGCGGAACTTCTTCGGCCAGTACCACATCCTGCCCGGCGACAACTTCTACATCAACGTAGGCGCCTAAGGTAGGGCCACGCGCCCACCCGGCCCCCTGCCGCGCCCGGCAGGGGGCCGACCCCGTGTAGATCAAGGGATACTCAATGACTCTGCTGCCCGTGGATAAGTACACCGGCATGGCGAAGCTCCAAGAGGCGTTCTACGTCCTGTCAATCGGTGAACCAGAGGGCGTCGCCATCCCAGAAGGGCCCGGCTGGGTCACCGTCACACCCGGCGGCGGCAGCGTCACGGTCATGGCTGCCACCGAGTGGGACACCATCAAGATCACGCTCGCTGTGTATGACCAAGAACCTGAGCCCCTGCCCGGCGAATGGACCCACACCGAAGAATTCACCTGCACCGCCGACGACCGCCCCGCCGACTACACCAGCGGCACCTCCACCTCCAGCATGTTCCAACCCCCCTTGCCGCCCGAGCACTTCTTCGCCCGCGAAGGAGAACCCCCCTACCACTGGAACATCCGACTCCACGTCGCCGCCTACGAAACCGAGGAACACATCCTCCAGTTCTGGCCTCGGCCCTGACCAAGGCGAAGGCGGACCCACCAAACGACACAGGACGTCCCCACCGCGTTGCGCCAGCGGGCGCGCGCTGTAAAAGGGCATCGCGCGCCCGGCATCACGAGATGCGAAGGGTCAGGACAACACCGCGGCCACGATGGCCAGCGCCACCACGGCCACCTGTGCTGCCACTCTCACTGGAGCGCGCGTCCACAGATCGACGCGTTGCAACAGCAACGTAACCCCTCCTATGGCGAGGATGGGGAACAGGAGCCAGTTCACGCGGACCGAGTGCCGGAGCAGCAAGGTGATGGCGACATAGAGCGCGCCATAGGCCACAGCCAAGCTGGCCGCAGCGCTCTCCGGCTTCAAGGCCCGCTTCGAAACGGCACTCATCGTTACCCTCCTCCTTGCCTCGTCAGAAGCAGTTGCTCTGGATAGCGCCAATTCCCAAGATGTCCAAAGCCGCATTACCAGCGGCCCGCTTGAACGCGTTCACGTCACCAGCCATAACCAGCAGCTTGGCGGCTTCGGCCACGCCGCCGAGCTCCTTGATGGCCTTGTAAGCCTTGGACGTTGGGATAAAGGCCGCGCCTACAGCGGCGACGCACTTGGTGTACTTCCAGGTGGTACCCCAGAAGCTGTAGAACTGCGGCCCTTCGCTGCCGCCGGTGATCGCGGCCTTGGCGGTGGCCTGAGCCGCCTCATCACCCGGATACATGGCCCCAAGGACCTGGTCCAGAGTCCGGTGCGTCGGGAGCGCGGCAAGCCGGTCGTCGAGACCGTCCTCAACGATCGGCGGGACGCCGTTCTCGCGCATAGTGGAGGCGAGTTGAACGGCAGCCTGGTTCTGCTCGGCCCGCTGAAGGCCATTGGCCTCTGCGGCGGAAGCCAGAGGACCAGTTGCTACGAGGACCATGGCGGCGCCCATGGCGACTGTGGCGACACGGATAGTCGTGCGCTTCACGTAGGATCTCCAATTACCCGTATGGGTGGCGCGGTCGGAGTTTCTTGGCGGGAGCGACCGGCCGCGTCCACATCGCTCCCGTTCGGGGCGACCTGCCGACTTTAACTCTCCTTGATCAAACCTTGAAGTGCAGCGCTTGAAATGAGCCAAATACCCGACATGTCGTTACGGCGTCGTTGTAACCGGCCAGTTGGCCGAGTTACCTCTATTCCAGCCGTAGATCGTTATGTGCCCTGGTTTTGGGGCTGCCTGCCGCTGGCGGAAACTCAGGTGGCCTCAGCGCACGGTCTGGGTAGAGTCGGGCGGTGCCCGAGCTGAAGCGGCTGCATGCCGGCCACGCCCCGGCGGTCCTGGCCTTCGAGCTGGCGAACCGCACCTACTTCGCTGCCTCGATCTCCGACCGTGGCGATGACTTCTTCGACCAGTTCACCGACCGGTACAACGCCTCGCTGGCCGAGCAGGAGGCCGGCATCTGCGCCTTCTACGTGCTTGTCGCTGAGGACGGCTTGGTACTCGGCAGGTTCAACCTGTACGACTTGGAGGACGGCACTGCCAGACTCGGCTATCGGGTCGCGGAGCAGGTCGCCGGCCGCGGTGTGGCGACCGCGACCGTCCGGGAGCTGTGCCGGATGGCGACGGCGATGCATGGCCTGCGCACACTGCGGGCGGCCACCTCCCACGACAACGCCGCGTCCCAGAGGGTGCTGACCAAGGCCGGGTTCGTCCCGGTCGGCCCGGCCGACCTCGGCGGTAAGCCAGGCACCTGGTATCAGCGTGACCTAGAAGTCCAGCCGTAGAGCGCGATCTTGCTGGTGGACTGGCTGCGGGAAGGCTGCGGCCACCGCTGATCATCGGTGTGTGAAGACTAACGATCTTGCGGTGGCCGCAGGTCACAGCGTAGACCCTGCACGCTGGCAGGAGGCGTTCGAGGGCCTGATGGGCCGGATAGCGGGCCGATTCGCGCGGGTGGAGCCCCGGCGCCGGGTACGGGACTTGATGCTGGGGCTGCTGTCGGACCTGCCACGCAAAAACTGCTGGTCGATCGCCGAGTGGGCTGGGGAGGCGAGTCCGGACGGCATGCAGTACCTGCTCGGCCGGGCCCGATGGGATGCCGACCGCGTGCGCGATGACGTGCGTGAGTATGTGCTGGAGTATCTGGGCGACGAAGATGCGGTGCTGGTGGTCGATGAGACCGGGGACGTGAAGAAGGGCACCCACACCGTCGGTGTCCAGCGCCAGTAATCCGGCACTGCCGGGAGGATCGAAAACGCGCAGGTCGCCGTCTACCTCGTCTACGCAGGCCGCCGCGGGCACGCGGCGGTGGACCGGGAGCTGTACATTCCGCGCTCGTGGACGTGTGACCCGGACCGCTGCTGGGCCGCGGGCCTGGCCGAGGACACCGTCTTCGCTGCCAAACCGGAGTTGGCCGCCCGCATGTTCGGCCGGTTCCTGGACGCCGGGCACCGCGTGGGTTGGGTCGCGGGTGACGAGGTCTACGGCGGCAACCCGAAGCTGCGGTCCGCGCTGGAAGAGCGCCAGGTCGGCTACGTGCTCGCCGCCGCCTGCTCGGCCAAAGTGACCACTGGCGCCAGGAAGTTCCGCGCGCACGCCCTGGCCGCGAGGGTGCCGAAGCGAGCCTGGCAGAAGCTGTCGGCCGGGGCCGGCGCCAAGGGCCACCGCTTCTACGACTGGGCCGTCATCGACCTGGCCGAACCCCGGCCCGGCTGTCACCGGCTGCTGATCCGCCGCAACCGCACCACCGGTGAACTCGCCTACTACCGCTGCTGGTCGCCCGCCCCGGTGCCCCTGACCACCCTGGTCCGCGTCGCCGGGTCGAGATGGCGGGTGGAGGGACCTTCCAGGCCGGAAAGGGCCTGGCCGGACTCGACGAGCACCAAGTCCGCCGCTACACCTCCTGGTCCCGCTGGGTCACCCTGGCCATGCTCGCTCACGCCTTCCTCGCCGTCGAACACGCCCGGCACCCCGCCCCGGACGAGCTGATACCGCTCACCTGATCCATGGCCTGGCGGGCCTGTTGGAGTCCCTCGCCGGGGTACCGGGACCGACGCAGGGCAACAGATTGCTCGTACGCACTCATGGCTCTCTTGAACGCCTCGGCCCTGGCGTCTTGAAAGAGAGATCTGGTGCGAATACGCGCCCTTGATTGATGCGTGACCGGTTCACCCGAGCGTGGAGCGGTGGCTCGATGGGTCTCCGGGGAGAGGTGGTCAGGCCGCAAGTGCACTGTACGCCGCACGGCGGACTGATGCACTGCGACCAGGTCGGATATACAACGCGACCGCCGAACGTGCCAACTTATCCCGGGAAACGTCACTTCAAACTGCTGTTCGCATTCCACACCCTATTGGGGGACTGTTCGAGGTCAGGGTCGCGACTAGCCTGTTCTCATCTTGAACTCGCTCCGCCTTGCATATGAGAAGCATGGAGAGGGCTCTATGGGAACTCCGTGCGGTCGGGCCAGCGTGTTCTTCAGCGGTGAGGGAAAGGGGTTCTGCTGTGCGCGTGGAAAATGGGATCTCTGCAGGCGAGATCGAAGGTGTGGTGTGGATCAAGAGCAGTGCAAGCCAGGGCGTGGGGAACTGCGTTGAAGCCGGAGCTCTGCCCGGCTGGGGTGTTGCGGTGCGCAACTCTCGCTTTCCCGAGGGGCCCGCGCTGGTGTTCACGCAGGCGGAGATGAGGGCGTTCCTGTCGGGCGCCAAGGCTGGGGAGTTTGACCACCTAGCTGGCTAAGGTCTGACCCTGCCTAGATGACAGGTGGTTTGGCGGACGTGCGGTCTCCCCGCTGGGATACTGGTGTCAGTGGACCAGCTTCGAGGAGTGCCGCATGTCCGCCGATCGCTGTGCACGGGCCGCGCAGCCCGTCCCTATGCCGGGGGCCGACGTGTGCCGTGACGCGGCGACTCGTGCCCTGGGTAACTTCTTAAGGGACCTGCGCAATAGCAGGGGGCTGTCCATGGCGGAGGCGAAGGGTGCGATCCGCGGTTCGGTCTCCAAGATCAGCAGGTTGGAGCGTGGGGAGAGCCCGCCTAAAGAACAGGATGTGTGGGACCTGGCCCGCCTCTACCGGGCTTCTGAGTCCGAGATGGAGGACATCCACTCACTGTTGCGAAGTGTCCGGCAAAGTTCGAGGCGTAATCAGTTCTCTGATGTCACACCTCAGTTTCTGCGACGCTTGATCGAACTGGAGAAGTCCGCGGAGCACATCCGAACATACGAGAACCATGTGGTGCCGGGTCTGCTGCAGACTGCGGAGTATGCGCGTGCCGTGATCGAGGCCGCTATACCCGGTGCCGACAACATCACCATTGGCCAGCACCTGCATACCCGCAAGGACCGGTGGGAGTTGCTGTTCAGCGCTCAGGACACCGAGGTCACAGCCGCTCTCGACGAAGGAGTGCTGCGCAGGATGGTCGGCGGGCCTAAGGTCATGGTCAGTCAACTGCAGCATCTGCTGATGGCTGCCGGCGAGGACATGCCGAAGGTCAACATCCGGATCATCCCGTTCGACGAGGGCCTCAGCACCGCGCCCAGCTTCCCGATCACGCACCTGACCTTCAAGAACGGCGGCCCTCCGGAGATGGTGTATGTAGAGCAGTTGGACTCCGCGCACTACATCACGGAGCCGGCAAAACTCGACCAGTACCGGAACATTCTGGACAACACGCTGGATGCTGCGCTGAGCCGCCGCAAGAGCGTGGCGTTCTTGGAGAAGATGATCAGCTTGGTCAAACAGCGGTTGTGAGGGCCTCGCCTGTACAGCTCGCGGGAGCTGGAAGTCGAGCTCGGTCTCCCGCGAGCTGGCAGCGTCGCCTCACGGGCTAAGAAGCTCGCCCACCCCGCCCCACTCCACCCAGTCATCCTCCTTTTGCCGAGGGACCAGGTCGGTATCCGGGCGCCAGTCTGTCACGTCGCACAGGCCAGGATCGATGATCTTGAGGCCGAGCGCATCGAAGTAGGCACGCACCTCCCTCGTTTCGCGTACGCGTCCCCACGTGCCGTGGGTGGCACGGTCCATCAAAGCGGTGACACGGTCGCGCACATCGGCGCGGTCACTGACGAGTTGGCAGATCACGAAGAGACTCCCCGGAGCCAGGCGGTCTTTGACCGCGGAGAGCATGGGGACGACCTCTTCGTCTTTGAGGCAATGTGCGACGGACACGAACAGGGCTGCGGTGGGCTCGTCTTTGTGGATCAGATCTACGACGGCTGGGTGCTGGAAGATCTTCTTGGTGTCTCGCATGTCCGCTTTGAGTATGGCGACGCGGTCGTTTTGGTCGAGTCGGCTGCGTCCGTGGGCCAGCACAATCGGATCGTTGTCGATGTACACAACCCTTGCTTGAGGGTCGACCTGCTGGGCTACCTGATGCACGTTGTCTTGGGTCGGTAGGCCCGAGCCGTGGTCGAGGAACTGACGGATCTTGTACTGCTGGGCGAGGACGCGGACGACTCGGCGCAAGAATGCTCGGTTGTTGAGGGCGAGCGCCTTCGAACTGGGTGCGATCTCCAGCAGTTCCTGGCACGCTTCTCGGTCGCTGGGGTAGTTGTCCACTCCACCTAGCAGCCAGTCGTACATGCGTGCCACGCTGGGTGTTTTGGTGTCGATGGCGTCAGAAATGGGCTCCTCCTCACGGGTCGTCGGCCCCCCCCGCGTGAGTCCCGATGGGAACCGCGTCGGATGAAACCCCCATGGTAGGAGAGGGATTGATGCCCCCACAGGCTTCCTTCAAGCCTCGTTCGGAGTGATCAGGAGCACGGCGTGCGAAATGCGCCGCCGCAGGTACAAAACCCGCTGCCCCCGACGCACCCCCCACGCGTTAACGTCCGGCTTTAGTACGTAGGGGGACGCGCAGGTGGTCTAAGGGGCTGGGATTCCGGCTGGGTGGGGGAGGAGCCTGTTCTGACGATGACGCCACCGTCGTGGACTGCCTGAAGGCTTGGCCACTGCCGGTTGGACACCGAGCTCAAAAGGCGTGTCCCAGTGGACGTGACACCTCTGGCGCTGCTGGTGGTGGGCTATTGAGCGATCGTCGTCGGCACGGGGCTGCCAACGGATGTTGTCGGAAGGGGGAGCCCCTCGTGGCACAGCGCTTGTACCAGCCGGTTGCCGTCGGCCAATTTTCTGCAGGCGCCGGTGAACAGTGCACCAACGTTCCCCAGGCTTAAACCCATCAAGGCCGCGGCCTCCGACATGGGCAAGCCGATGCGTGCGTGCAGCACGACGGTGTCGGCCATGGCAGGGGGCAGGACGCAGTGCGCGCACGCCTGAGGGCACGCGGGGCAACGAGTGAACCGGGAGACGTGTTGTCGAAGTACGCACCAGGCCGAGGCAGCGGCACACGGGCTGCTGAGCGTCTTCCGCCACCGACGCGCGATGTCGCTGAAGGCGAGGCATACGACGTCGGAAGCCACGAGATCGGTAGGGATGCGGGCTTGAGTGTAGCGGCTGTACAAGTCATGGCGGTGTTCGTAGAACGCTCGGAAGTCAACCCGCTGAGCGGCGCTGGCTGGTCGACTAGGTATCGGCGCTATCACAGCAGACCTTCCTTCTAGCCGACGATCTCGCGAGGGACTCCGTCCCCCTCCCGCTGGCTGGTGGAAGGAAGCAGGATGATGCCGCCGCGGGGGAAGTGATCAGAACTGGCTTGAAAGGCGGACCGGACGTCATCCCAAAGTCCTTGCAGCAGCGCGGGATCCGCACGCAAAGCGGTCGTCAAGACAACGATGGTTGACCAGGGCGGAACGAGCTCCCCGGCAAAGATGCCCTGGATGGTGTCCGCAGGCAGACCAGCATGGGTACCCAACTCAGCCAGCGTCGGCCGACCCGCAGCCAGTCGCAGCCCTCGCAGCGCCGCGGCCAGTCGCCCCGCTGCCTCGTCGACGGATGACGGTGGCAGGCTCACCGCTTGCAGTGACGCCTGCCACAAAAGGCGAAACTCCTGCGGACAACCCCCAAGTTGCTTCACCGCATCGTGCAGGGCACTCCAGACAACGTGGTGTTCTCCCTGCTGAGCCCACGCAGCTGCATCATGTGCGGGGCTGGTACCCACTGCGCGGGCAGATGCCGTCTCACGCGCGGGCGCCTGCCGTAACTGAGACAAGGCCCCTCGCAGCAAACCTGACGCTGACTCGAACCTGGCCGTGCTCGGCACACGGCCACATGACCCTACTGGTGGCACACCACCCACCGGTCCTGCGCGCTGCACCAGATCCTGCACTCGCTGCGAGTTCCACCGCCTGCGAACGGACCGCTCACTCAGACCGGCTGCCGCGGCCACGGTCCCCCAATCCTGCCCGAGGCTCAGATGCTCGTTGACCATAACGCCCGCGATACATTCCGATAACCGCTCCAGACGAACAACCTGCTCCAACGCTCCCTCCAGCGGGCCGGTAAGCACCTGACCTAATCGGTCGGCGACCCGGTAGACCTCGCCCAACAGCACAGTGGCGGAAACCAGTTGCTCGCCCTTCAATGACGATCGACGCCGAGCCCGCTGACGCTGCGCGGCCCGTCGGCATGCAACGTCGCAATAGGTGCGCCGACGTCCCGGCCCTGTGCGCTGGGTGAATCCGCGCCCGCACCACGCACACCGTGTGAACAACGATGATTCCAATGCAGGCCCCTCGTGACTATGTGCTTGTCTCGACCCCAAGCCAGACGTCCTCGGCCCGTGCCGTTCCATGTCTGGCCAAGTGCGGGTGGCGAGCACGAAGGCTCGCCACCCGCCAGGGGCTACCGAACGCTGACCAGCACGAGGTAGTTCGGGGAATCCCCAACTCCCGTCAGGTCGGTCACGGCACGCAGGCCAGCAGCGACGATCTCACTGTCACCGCTCACGAGGATCGCCGCCACGAGGACGACCAACACGACCCGGACAACGACCCCGAAGGGCGCCAGAATCACTGTTTGCAGCCCGTCCCTGCGCGGGATACTGATGCAGGGCGCCGCGCACCCGTGCAGGAAGCCGCGGCGTAACTGATGGAACATGGAAACCTCCTTGTTCTATTTTCAAGCGGCCTCGGATGCGGACCCTACCCGCGCCGAGGCCGCTGCTTGTTTGTCGAGCATCGGACGGCTGCCGAATCTAGCCGACTCCCACAGCGCTTCGCAGGGCCCTCTCATAAACGCGGCGCAGCAACCTCTTCGTGCAACAGCAGGCGAGAGTAAAACGCCGTCCCTGTCGATTCACCGACCATCGCGTGAGATGCGGCATTCGTCACCCAAGAAGTGATCATTATTGATCGAACTTCGCTCACTCAAGAACAGAATGCGCGTGAACATGAAACGCCTCATCGTGGGGTGCACTTCGCCCCCTGAGAGGAAAATCGGATAAAGGGGTTCCTCTAACCACTCTTTCGGGTGAGTGGAGTGGGGCTGTCGCGGCGGAGGCAAGCCCTTCCCTGCACGTGCATATGCAACAACGACCAGGCTGACGCGGGTACTTGAGAGGCTCGCTCCCTGGCGGAGAGGCGGGCGGAAGACGCCGCGATGATTCCCAGCCGCAGGAGAATTTTTGACGACTGCCAAGGCGTCATCAGCGAGTCGAAATCGAACGTGCCGGACTGCTCGCCTTGACGCCCGCCGATCGATCTGGCTGCGCTCGATCACCCTCCCCTTGGCAGGCGAGTCGAGCGGCTCGCCACGGTTTCGCTGCCCGCCGTCTCCCGCGATCAGCGAGCACACCAGTCCCCGTGGCCGTTCCGTCAACTCGGCTCGTTCATCGCCTACAAGGCGAAGCGAGGTGGGGACCATTCATCGAGGTGGACACGGTCTACTCCTCGCATCGCTGCCTGCCAAGCTTGGGCCTTCACGCGACCCGTCAGCGCACCGGCGGCGAGTTGATGGCGCGGGGGGCGGCGGGCGGGCGGCCGATGCCGAGGGCATTGGTCCGGCGGCTCGGAGCGGGGGCGGGTGCTTGCCGTTGGGACTGGCCGTGGGCCATCTCGAAGAAGAGGTAGGGAGGACCAGGCAACGGGCTCGCGCGGCACTGCCGATGCCAGATTGGGCGTCGCGGACGGAACTGCGGAACACCAGTTTCGTGGCCCGAAGCCGTGGACGCTCAGCAGGGCGCGATCGCTTGGATGCTGGTGTCAACGATGGTGGCCGTGACGGCACTGGGGTGGTCATGGTGCTTGTCCAGGCGGATGTAGGTGTTCGTGACGGGGTGGGGTATGCGTTCTCGATTCGCCGCTCCGGTCGGCGTGCTGCCGACCGGAGCGGGAGGGGGTCATCGGTGGGATCGGGCTGCGGGCGCGGTAGTTCGCGGTGGCGGCCCGGCGCGGCTGGTCGCCGGGGTACGTGCTGTTCGCGTCGCTGTCGATTGGGTGGTGGTGGGTTGCCAGCGCGTGCGCAGGGCGGTGAGGTCGGCTAGGGCGCGGCGGCTGCCGGTGATGAGCTGATGGGGGGTGTTGGTCGGGTCCTCGGTGTACGTGGTGATTCGGGTGGCGATGGTGTGGGCGCGGGTGAGCAGGGCGCGCTGCAGGACCTTCTCGCCCCAGTGCTCGGGTGAGCCGACGGGCGTGGAGATGAGGGCCATCAGGTCGTTGGGGGTGATGGCGTCGGCGAGGAGGCCGCGGTGCTGGGCCTCCCACAGCACGTTGATCGGATCGACGGGATCGCCGCGGTGGACCAGCGAGGTCAGGCACTGCCACAGGGCTGCGTGCAGGGGCAGCGTGAAGTCCTCGGGCAGCAGCCACCGCATGTCCTTGAGGTCTGCGGGGTGTGCCGTCGCGGTCGCGAGCAGCAGCCGTTCCTCTTCCAGGGCCTCCTCGCCGCTGTCCCTGGGGGGCGTCTCGGGCAGCACGGTGCGGGGCAGCGAGCTGGGGTGCGGGGCGAACTGCCCAGACAGTTCCTCCAGGAACCGTCCGAGCGTGTCGGCCTGGGTGAGGGTGGCGGCGGCAGGGTTCGGCAGGGTGGGATCGGTCGCGGTCTGGGCCAGGCGTTCGGCGTGCATGCGCAGCATCCGGCGGGCGTGGTCGGCGCGGATCATCCGCGCGTACGTCGCCGCGTGCTTGGGCCACGGGCAGACCTGGGTGAGGGTGTGGAGGTAGGAGGCGGTCAGTCCGGGGGCTTCGGGGCGTGCGGCATCCAGGACGGTGATGAGCCAGGCCGGGTTGGTGCGGTGGGTCTCGGGGTCGGGTGGCGGCACGGTGCGCATGGCCGCGAACAGGGCGCCGTGTGTGTGGTTGCTGAAGTGGCCCGCCTCCAGGGCGGTGAGGGCGGCGAGTTGGTGGGGGTCTAGGAGGAGCGCGCCGAGCAGGGACTGCTCGGCGTAGTGCACGGGCGGGGGCGTCGGCAGGTCGTCGAGGTCGTCGTCCTCGTACGGGTGGATCGGGTGGGGCATCAGGCGGCCAGGGTGAAGTCGTCGGGGGTGAGGGTCTTGCCGAGGTGCGGGGCCAGCAGGTGCGCGGCGAGCCGAGGCGGCACGGCGTTGCCGACCTGGCTGAAGACCCGGCTCTTGTTGCCTTGCCAGGGGTAGTCGGCGGGAAAGGTCTGCAGGAGGCCGGCTTCCTGGGCGGTGATCCGGATGGACTCTGGCGCCGGACGATCCTCGTCCAGGCCGCCGGGAGCGGGTTCGGCGACCCAGACGCATTCGTTGGCGCGATGGCCGAAGAACAGTGTGCCGGCCGGTTCGTTGATGGGGCGCACCGTCGCGTTCGCCTGGTTGTTGCTGCGCAGGGACCACGACCAGCGGTGCGCCTTCGCGGTGAACGTCGGGGTCGGTACGTCGGCTGGCCGGTTCTCCCGCGTTGCGTGGCGCTCCGCCCAACCCGCCTCTTCCCGACGGGACTTCACCATCACGGATGTGGCCTGCGACTTCCACGTGCCGCGGTCACGGGCGGCGATGAGGGTCTTACGCGAACCCGAGGGGAAGGGCTCGGGCCCGCCGCCAGGACCGCCGCCGGCGCACACAGTCGGCACGGGACGGTCGGTGGCACCCCAGCCGAGAGCTTGGGCCATGGACACCCACTGCGCGCGGCCCGGCCCGAACAGGCTCTCCGGCTCGGCGAGTTTGGCGTGCGTGGGGGGCGGGGGCTCAGCGGTGCGGGTGCGTGAAGCGAGCAGGATCGCCCGCCGTCTAGTCTGGGGCACGCCGTAGTCAGCGGCGTTCACGATTCCGGTCCACACCGAGAAACCCCAGGTGCGCAGGATCGCCGCGTACTGGCGCCACAGTGGCAGGACGTCGGGAACCTCTTCCATCGCCACCCATTCCGGCTGGCCGCACTCGTTGAGGGCCTGCAGGGAGCGCATCGGCTCGGCGGCGAGCAGGGAACGCTCGTCCCGGCAGAAGGTCAGCAGCTGTCCGCGGGTGTCGCGGCCGGCGGCGAGGTCGGCGACGGCCTGGTGGACCAGGGGCTGGTCAACGATCCCGAGGCGCTTGCCGGCCATCGACCACGCCTGGCAGGGCGGGGAAGCGATCAGGCCCGTGGTCTTGCCGAGGAACGGACGGACGGGATACAGAGCCACATCGGTCCGGATCGTCAACTGCCCTGCCGCTGCCCGGGTTTTGCAGGCCCACTCGTCCCATTCCAACCCGACGTCCCGTATGCCGAGAACCGTCAGGGCATGGCTCCAGCCGCCCGGTCCCGCGAACAGGTCCAGGATCAAGAGGCCAACCCGAAGTCGTCCTGCGTCAGTTCTCGGACTTCGCCGCGGCAGGCCCACGGGGAACAGCCGTCGACGACGCCCTGCTCCAGGTCGTCCAAGTCCGGTGGAGCGGGCTCGATCTGCTGTTGCAGGGCAGCCCATTCGGCGGCGGTGACGTGGTCGATCGGCGCTTCGCCGAGGGGAACGCGCGAGCGGTGGAGAAACGCTTCACCCAGCAGTCGGTTCCCACTCGCGTTGGCTCGCGCGTTGCCTTTGCGGATGGCCGCGTCGAACGCGACCACGTCCTGCCACTCGGATGGTGAGGTGTCCCGGATGTGCCGCCACTGGGCGTTTCCGTGGTATGGGCAAGTTATTGAGAATTGAGACAGGGTCGTGATCCTTCGTTCGGTGGGGTGAGGTCGGTGTGAGGGGCGCTGGCTGTGTGACGGTCGGTCATTCCGGGCGGGTGTCAGTGGTGCCTGCGATCGTGTGCGGCGTGGATGAACTCGTGGAACGTGTTGATGCTCAGGACCGTGTGCTGGGGGTAGTCAGTCGGCGAGACGCCGTTCGGGAGGGCTGGCTGCACCGGGTTGGCGTGGTGGTGTGCCGCGATAGGCAAGGCCGTTATCTCGTCCATCGGCGAGCCGAGCACCTGTCCCGTTTCCCAGGGCACTACGAATTCGGGGTCGGGGGTGCTGCGGGAGTCGGTGAGTCCTATGAGCAGGCCGCTGCCCGCGAGGTCAGCGAGGAGCTGGGAGTGCGGGTGGCAGCGCGCCTTCGGTTCAAGTTCCTCAACCGGGGCGGGCTCAGCCCTCACTGGCTTGCGGTCTGTGACGCCGTGCTTCCGGAGATCGTCGCCCCTGATCCCGAAGAGGTGGCTTGGCACGGGTGGCTGACTGAGTCCGAGCTGCGGCGGGCTCTGCAGCAGTGGACCTTCACTCCTGATAGCCAGGCGGTTTTCGATCGATATCTCGGTTGTCGTGCTGGTCCGGCTTCTGCGCCGGAACGGTGCTCATGAGCTGGGTCAGGGGGACGAAGCCGTCGGTGGTCCCGAGTTCGCGTGGTGTGGGGCCGCCGGGGGTCGGTGTGTCCGCGAGACGCTCGGCGAGAGCGGTGACCGCTTCGCGGTCTCCTTCAAGGGCTTCGCGCTCGTCATCGGTCAGGTCCAGGCGTTCGAGCATCTGGTCGATGCCGTCCTTGACGGCCAGGAGTTGCCCCTGCGAGGACTGCTTGGGGACGTAGAAGGGGCAGCGTGCGCAGGCCAACCGGTGTGGGCACTTGGCGAAGAAGTCGTAGCTGCAGTAGCCCTCGCCCAGGTCGTAGTACTTCCAGGGCTGTTCGCCGCCGGCGGCGGCTCCGGTGAGGATGGACTCGCGGTCGATGAGGACCTGGATGGTGCGGACGTTGCGGGCGAAGTAGTCGGCCTTCTTGTAGGCCGCGGTGAGGGTGCGCTGCAGGATCGCCGCGTAGTAGCGGGTGCTGGCCGGGTGTTTGTGGCCGAGCCATTGCTGCAGGTCGTTGAGGGTTAACGGCTCGCGGGCGTTGAGGAGTTGGGTGGCGATGGTGGCGCGGGCCCGGTGGCTGGTCAGGGCGCCGCGGGAGTCGGTCTGCGGGACGCCGGACTTGCGGCAGAAAGCCGGGAGGATGTTGTGGTTGAGGTAGTCCTTGCCGACGAGCTGGCCCCGGTGGCAGAACAGGTGCTGCCGCTTCTCGCCGGTCTTGCGATCGGCCAGGTCGGGCTGAGGTGGCCGGACGAGTTTCCAGGCGTCGATGAGCTGGCCGACGACGGGGTCGACCGGCTTGTTGAACGGCCGGGACGTCTTGTTCTGCGGGATGTGCAGCAGACAGATGGTGAAGGGCTCTCCGCTGGTGTCGTCGGTGCCCTCGTCCCAGGTGACGCAGTCCAGTTCGAGGCGGCGGATCTCGTCGACACGGCAGCCGCCGAACAGCCAGACCGCCACCATGGCCCGGACCATCTCGACCGGGTAGTAGGTCGCCTTCCAACCGGCCTTTCGGGCTCGGCCAGAGCCGTAGGGCATGAGGTCCTCGGCGTTCAGCGTGAGCCCGGCGGCCATGAGCTTGGCCCATGATGCGTCGTCGATGATCCTGGGGTTCGGCCCCATCTGGGCGCGCAGGGAGAGCGGCATGCTCATCACGCGGCGCGGGTCGAACCGGGGCTTGATCCACTCCCATTCGATGAGGTCGCAGACGAACCCGCGGATGCTGTCGATCCGTGCTGCCCGTCCTCCTGCGGAGATGGGCTGGCCGAAGCGGTTGCGGTTGCGGTTGTGGCCGGCCCACTGACCAACGGTGGCCTGCATGGTGTCGGCGATGTACTCGGCCGCCATGTCCCGGGTCCACTGATCCGGCGAGATGACGTCCGGGTGCTTCTCCGCGGCCCAGCGTCCGCCGATGAGGATGACGGAGAACATCGAACGGATGGTGCCTGGCTCGTGGGTGGAGAACTTCCGCCAGCGCAGGGCCCACTCGGCCCACTCAGGTGGAACGGTGGAGAGCATGTCGGAGCGGGGCCCGGCCTTGTCCTCGTTGGCGTGCAGCGGGGCCGGGATGATGCCCTTGTCCGCGAGCACCCGCGAGATCTTGATGAGACCGCGACGCCGACTGGTCAGACCGGCCGCCTTGTAGTCGTCGACGAGTTGGCGTACGAGGTCGTCGGTGAGGTCTTCCAGGCGGGGGCTGCCCGCGCTGAGGAGCGCGTCGAGGACCGCGTTGCCGACCTGCCATGCCAGCAGATGAGGGGAGGTCTGCCAGGAACTCAGGACCTGTTCGATCTCGTCCAGCGCGGGCTGGGTGGCGCCGGGGCCGAAGACTAGGTCGGCGAGCCTGCGGAGCTGATTGATCCCGGCCGTGTGGTGCAGTCGGTGATGCCCACCGAGCAGGTGACCGAGAGCCGCGATGTGCAGACGGGCGGGGCCGGCGGTGAGGGATATCTCCGCCCAGGTGGCGTCGTCCCATGAACGGTAGGAGAGGCCGCGGACGCGTACCTCGTCAAGGATGCGGTTGCGTGCGGCGCGGGCGGTCTTGGGGGACCAGGCCCGGACTACCTCGTCGACCGGCCGCATCAGCTCCAGGAGAACCTCGCGCGGCATTGCGTCGCTGCCAGCGGCGTTGTTGGGATCGGTCGTGGTCATCGCTCCTCCAGCAGTGCGGCGAGCAGTCGCTCACGGTCGGCTTGGATGGTGGTGTTCGTGCGGTGGAAGCGGGCGGCCAGTTCGCGGCCGGACAGGTGGATGTAGCGCATGGTGGTGGCGAGATCGCGGTGGCCGGCGTACTGGGCGATCTGGTCGATGGTCCAGTCGGCGCGGGCCAGGTCGGTCAGCCGCAGATGTCGAAGGGTGTGGGTGGACAACCGGGCAGCTCCAGCTTTGCGGGCGATGCGTTCGACGGTCTTCGACCAGATGGAAGGACCCAGTGGGGCGCCGTAGTTGCGGTTCGAGACGGAGCGGAACAGCGGTCCGTCGATCCGACCGAACATCGTGCGGCGCTCGGCGAGGTAGGCCACGAACAGCTGGGACGAGGTGGTGCCGAAAGCTACTTCCCGGGCTCTCTGGGATTTGGTGGTCTCTGCCCGAAGGTGGATCAGCCGGTGTGCGGGTTCGAAGTCCTCGACGTCGAGCTGGACGAGTTCTTCGCGGCGTAGTGCACCGTCGTACGCGAGCGTGACCATCAGCCGGTTGCGCAGTGGCTCCTCGCCCGAGGCCGTCAAGATCCGTTGCCAGATCTCCTCGTTGGGGATCCAGGGAGCCTGTTCGACGCGGCGTACTAGGCCCTGGCGGGGTCTGCGACCACCACGGCTCGCCTGCCCCCGCCGCACCGGGTTCTGTTCACGCAGCCCGTCTTCCACCAGGTACTCGTAGAAGGATCGGACGGCCACCAGGCGCTGTTGGATGGTCGCGTTCGCGAGTCCCGCATCGGCCCGTCGTGGCCCCTTCGCAGGACGCCGGAGGGGCCGATCCAGCATGTCCCTGATCCAGGCTGCGACGGTGTCCGCGCGGGCCAGTAATGGGTCCGTGCCTTCCCTGGCGCAGAACCGCAGATGATCCTCGACCGCCCGCCCGTACGCGTCGATGGTGTTGGGGGCCCGTCCGATGTTCGCCGTGAACTGCAGCCACCGGTGAGCCAGTTGATGCTCTGCAACAGTGGGGAACTTGCCCCACGGGATCGGGGCCATGACAGCAGGCTAGACCCGTCTGTTTCCACATAAGGCAGCCCAGGCAACTGGACTTCGGGGTGTCGGCGAGCCCGAGCGCGGTCAGGTAGCGGACGCAGTCGCTGCGCGACCAGCCCATGTCGATGAGCGGATGCCGGTTGCGCATGTACTGAACGTCCGCGTCCTTGGCCCGGTGGAACTCATCGGTGGAGATGCCCACCCACTGCTCCACGAAAATCTCTTGGGGAATGCGCGCGGGATACGGGTATCCGAGGAGTTCGCGAACCTTCTTCTTGATCGGCTTGATCTTGTATTCGCCGGTGCATTGCCTGCGCGTCATCCCGGGCCTGCCGTCCTGGTTGCGGACGTAGAGCGGCATGGAGGCGAACCGGTGCTCGGGGTCCAGGGCGTCCTTGCGGATGTTTCCCGACGAGACGCGCAGGACGGGTATGCCCGCGGGGGCGGCTATTTCACGTTCGAGCCGGTCGAGATGGGCATAGACGGCCCGGGGTTCCCAGCCGGTGTCGGCGAAGATGGCGTAATCGACCCTCGGGAGAATCCCCTTGGCGGACAGGGCGAGCATGGCGCTGGATTGAATTCCGGCGCCAAGAGAGATGGCTGTGAAGGCGGGTGTTGTGGAAATAGCGGTTCCTTGACGCAGGAGGGGGCGGCAGGCGCGGTTGTTCGGTCAGCGTCGGCGGGTGGCGGGGGCGGTGGTGAAGTGCTTCGGAGGATTTGGTGGCCACAGCTGCGTCGCCGAGGGCGGGAAGGTGACGCCGGAGAGGTGGTTGAGGACGGACAGACCGAGCGGGGTCGGCGCGAGGCGCTGGCCTATGGCCGAAGCGGGGTGGGCGTCTCGGTCGCGGTGGACCAGGCCCTTGCGTTCCAGGGCGCGCCAGGTGGTGATCGCGATGTGTGACGAGGTCTGGGTGTCCACGTACAGGGAGCCGTTGTCGCGTTGCCTGATCCGACTGGGCGTACGGGCGAGGACGCGGAGGGCGGCGCGCTGGTGCCACGTCAGGCCACGCACGAAGGCCGACAGCTCGTCTGCAGAGGCGGCCGGACCTTGCGCGTCCGGCGTCGGGATGAGTCGGTCTTGAGGGTGCTGTGGCGAAATGGTTTTTGGGGCGGAAGTTGGATGGTGGAATGAGGTCTCCGGGGAGAGGCTGCGGGTGGGTGCTGGGTGCGGTCCGTGCTGCGTGGTGGTCAGCGGGTGTGCCGCTGGTGCGTGGGCGCGGGCGGTGGTATCGGTGTGGTGGTTTGGGTGCGGCCCGGTGCGGTGGTGGGGGTCGGCTGCACCGCGCGGGTGGTGGCCGGGGTGGAAGACGTTGGGCGGCCGAAGGTGTCGGCCAGGGCGCGGCAGCCGTCGGTGGTGAGGCGGACGCGCTCGAGCATGTGTTGGGGGCATCCCTCGCGGACCACGAGCGTGCGGGCTTCAAGGGAGCGGATCGTGCTGATGGTGATGCGGATGTCGTCGCGGCTGACGAGCGGCTTGCCGTCCAGGCGGTCGATCGTCACGTAGCCCTGGGCGATGGCGCGCAGGGCAGCCTGCTGCGTGGGCGACACAGCCAGCGGCTGGACCAGGGCGTCCTGCCGGCGCAGCTCGGTGACGAGGAGTTCAGCGGTGGCCGTGCAGTCCTGGGCACCGAGTGCGGTTAGCTCCTGAGCCAGCGTGATGCGACGACCTGCCTCCCACAGAAGCGCTTTGTCGTCGGATGCCCCGGGCCGGGCTCGGACGTCGTAGAGGATGTCGACCGCGTGGGAGAGGTGATCGGTCGCATCGGTGGCCAGGTAGTCGAGCTGCTTGAGCCGCGCGCCCGCCGCGCCGACGACAGCGCCGTAGAAGAGGCGCCGGTCATCGAGGGTGTCGATCGCCGCCACCACAGCTCTAGCCAGCGCCCGGGCGGAGTTGATCTGGTCGACCACCGCGTCCGGGTCGGGGTTCGGGCTGTTCAGGCAGAGAGACCACAGGGCGTCGTTGTGGCGCGTGTAGTCGGTAGCAAGGGCCAAGAGCTGTTCAGATAGGAAGAGTTGGGCGGTGATGCGTGGGGGCGGTAGCTTCGTTCCAAGGTGGGAAACAGTCAGCGGCGGCGGGCAGAGTGAATGCGGCCGATCTGGGCGGCAACGTGGTGGACACGGGGGTTCACGGCCGCGCCGCGCACCGGAGTGATGAGCGCTTCGTCCATGTCCCGGACGAGGCGTGGGATGTCGCGGTAAGTGCGTTCCACCGGCGTGTGCGTCGACAGATGGGTGAAGAACTGGGCGACCAGTACCTCGGGAGCGTCACGGGTGAAGCTGACGTTCCACTGGGTGTCGGACTCGTCGTGGACGGAGTGCTGGGCACTCCAGGCAACCTCGGCTTCCGGCATGTGACGCAAGGTGCAGTGCTCATCGCGCGAGGCGAAGGTCGAGCCGTCAGGGCTGACTGTCCAGTTGTTGAGGACAGCGATTTCGGTGAGCGTGCGGGAGGTGAGGGGGATGCCGTCGGCGTGACGTTGGTCGCCGAGGAGCTGGGGCAGGCTCCGGGCGACGGCAGCCACTGCCTCGATGGGGGTTTGCCGGGTGAACTCCACGGCCCAGTAAGGGTCGTGGTGGGTGATGTGCCACCATGCGCCGCCGCTCTCGGCGGAGTTGACGTCCAGCTGTACGCTGCGGTCCGGGCTGTCGAGAACAATGTGCCCAGTGGCGGCATCGTGCCGCTGTTGCCAGTCGAAGAGGTGGATCAGCGGGCCGATCACGTCGCTGAGGCGGTCGATGCCGCCGCCCGCGAGGTGGCGTGGGGAAATGAGGACTCGGTCGTTCGGGGCAAAGGCGCTCATCGTGTAACTCCTCGGCCCTGCTGCGGCGTGGGCATGTGCGCCGGGCGGGCAGGGCGGTTATTGCGGCGGTGGCCTGGTGCGGAGGGGATGTCGTCGGGTGTGGGTATGCCGAGTGTGATCGTGGCGCCCAGGCCGAGCATGGCGAGGTGGGCGTCCGTGAGAATGACGGCAGCGACCTGTTCTCGCTCGCTGCGATCAGCGGGTAGCACGTAGCCGTTCGCGGCAGGCGTGAAGCCGCGCTGTTCGAGAACATGACGGGCCTGCGGCACGTGGGCTATCGCGGTGACGCGTGTGCCGGACAGATCGAAGCGGACCACGGGGACGGGCAGACCGTCTTCGTGCCAGCGGGTGGTGCTGAGGTCGGCGAAGTCCATGGTGTGCGCGATCAGTTCGTACATCACTAGGCCGACGCGGTTGTGGGCCTCCTCGGCCGGAGTGTCGGGTGTCAGGAGGTATGTGGTGCGGCCGTGATGTTCATGGGGGGTGAAGCCAGCCTGCGTCAGGAGGCGGTGGGCTGCGCGGAGGCGGGAGTTGACGACGACGAAGGTGTGTCCGTCGTCCGTTGAGCCGATGAGGACTTCGTGGTGGTCGGTAAATGCCATGGAGGTCCAGATGCAGAGGGGGGAAGACAAGGGGGCCGTGTGTGATGCCGTGGGGCCAGGCTGCGGAGGTGTGAAACAGTCGGCAGGGGCGGTGTGCTGCACGGGCCGGTCGGCGGATGAACGCGAGGGGCGTTGGGCAGCACCCCGCCTGTCATGCCGTGCGAAGCACTGGTGTGGAATGTGCCTTGATCACGCGGCTGTGCCGAAGTCGTCCTGCTTGGGCGCGGTCTTGGCGATGGCGCGGGTGGTGATGGCCTTGGAGGCGCGGGCGGAGGCGGCGGACAGTTCGTCGGCGCCGGGTTCGGCGTACCAGGGGCGCAGGGTGAGCATGGCGGCGCGCATGCCGGTGGCGAGGAGGAGTGCGGTGCCCTTGGCCAGGGCGCGGATGGCGTCGGCGGGCAGGATGCGTTCCTGGCGCATGCTGATGCTGGTGGAGGTGCCGGAGTCCGAGGTGGAGGTGGACTTGGTCTCCACGTCGTGGTCGCCGATCAGCCTGCTGAGCTTGTCGGCGAAGTCCGGGTCGTCGATGCCGGAGCCGATGACCTTGATGGTGGAGGCGGACCACATGGCGTCCATGCCGGCGTCGCCCCAGACCTTCTGGCCCTGTCGGTAGGACTGCAGGATGGTGATCGGGATGATCCCGCGGGAGCCGAGGTGGGAGTACAGGTCCGGAAGGTCGCTGATCTTGCACACGTTGGCGGCCTCGTCCAGGATCGCCAGCAGCGGCGGGTCGAGGCGTCCGCCGTTGCGTTCGGCTTGGGCGGTGGCGGCCCGCATGACGGAGTCCGCGCACGCCGCGATCAACGCTGAGGCGCCACCGCCGCCGTCCTTCGACAGCAGGTAGAGCGTGTCAAGGGAAGTGACGAACTCGGCCGGCTTGAACTCCGGGACTCCCTTCTGCGGGGTGACCCAGGCCGCGATCTCGGAGTTGAGCAGTGCGGAGGCGTATTGGCGCGCGGTCTCGTAGATGCCGTCGCGGGTCTCCGGCGGGCCTTCGACGGTGCCCTTGAGCTGGGCGGCGACGGCGGTGAAGCCGTGGTCGCGCAGGATGTCCAGCGGGGTGCGGTCGGCCGGGAAGGCCAGCCACTGCATGACATCAGTGATCGGCCGCTCGTCCAGCGCCGCGGCCAGGAACAGCTGGGAGAGGATGTTGGATCCGGCCTTGGACCAGAAGTCACCCTGCTGACTTGCGTCGACGGACGCGGCGAGGAAGTGCCCGGCCAATCGGCCCGCCCCTTCAAGGGACTTGGCGTCGGCGAGGGGGTTCCACCACATCTCCCGTGTGGCGTGGGCGATTTGCTGCGGGTCCATCGTCCAGGTCCGGCCGACCTTGGCTCGCGCTTCGAGGGTGGCGGTGTAGGCGTCGCCGGCGGCCTTGTTCGAGGTGAGCAGCACCGGGCCGGGGGCGCTGAGGATGGAGGGGATGGCCAGGCTGGTGGTCTTGCCGGAGCGCGGGGCCATGATGGCGACGGCGACGTCTTCGTAGCCCATGCGGACTTCGTGGCGGGTGCCTTGGATGTTGCCGAGCAGGATGCCGGTGTCGTGCGCTGCGATGGTCTTGCTGTCTTTCAAACTGGGTCGCAGGGAGCGGGCCTTGGCGGTGATGGCTTTGGCGAGCAGGGGCTCGATGTCCTTGGGCTTCGCCATCCCGGCGACGCGCTTCTTGCGCCCGCTGCTGCCGTCCTTGTGCCGCTTGTAGAGGGCGGCTGCGGTGATGCCGAGGGCGATCAGCACGGCGCCGGGCAGGATGCGCGCGCCGATCAGGAGGGACGTGTCGTCCAGGCTGGGCCACAGCTGGTGGGGGTGCAGCAGGGCCTGGACGGGCTGATAGGGGGCGGTGCGTCCGGAGTCGGTGGCCCAGGCGGTGAGGTTGCCGCCGAGCCAGGCGAGGTTGGAGGCGGGGACGGCGATGGCGATGACGCCGAGCAGGACGCGGAAGGCTATGTCGTAGCCGTCAGTGTTTGAGGTGTTCGGGCTGGAGGGCTGGGGCAAGAGGGCAGGGCCTTACGTGACGGGGCAGGAAGGGGAGGAGGTGCATCAGCGTGGCGGCTCGGCGACGGGCGTGTTCGAGGGGGTGGTCGGTTGCCGGGCGGAGAGGGCGGCGACACGCTGCTCCAGGGCGAAAGCGACGTCCGCAACCGGGATGTGCTCGGTGCGGGTACGCGAGTGCTCGCGGGCGTACACGGGGATGCGGTGGGGATCGCGGCGCACGGGTGCGGGATCGGCGAGGGCCTGGGCGAACGCCGTGACCAGGTGCGGCGGGGTGGCGTTGCCCAGGTAGGCCCGCCAGAGGAGGCCGCCCTCGTTCTCATCGAGCCGGACTTCGGCGAACCAGGGGCCGTCGTCGCCGTAGTGCTCGATGGCGGCGATGTGGTCGGGCGAGGCCAGGCCCTCGCCGACGGTGTGCCATCCCGCCTGCCGCAGGACGTCGTAGGGATGGGGGCTGGAGGCCGGCGACGTGGGTGCGGTGAGGGCGTCGGTGAGGGCGGCGAGGATCTCGACCGGGGTGCGGGCGTCGAACCTGGCCGACCAGGCCGGCTGGTCGCCCTTGCGTGCGTGGCGCACGGTCCACCACGGCTCGTCCGGGTCGGGATCGATCCGTAGGGTTGCCTGCTGATCGGGGCTGGTCAGGATGGTGCGGGGCATCAGCGGGTTGTGCCCGTAACTCCAGCCGCAGGCCCGGTGCAGCGGGACGGTGATCCAGGCCGGATCACCGCCGCCGGCGAGATACCGCGGGGAGATGAGGGCCTGCTCGATGGTCTCGTGCATGCCTGTCACCTCCGTGCTGCCGACGATGTGGCGGACGCGGCGGGTGGGGCCGGTGCCCGGCTGGGGGCAGCGCCGGTGCCTGGCAGGCGCGATGGCGTTTTGAGGGCAGCGGCGTGGATGTCGAGGAGCGCCTGGCCGTGGGCGGACCACTCGCCCAGGTAGTGCCATGCCTCGGAGTTGCGCTCGTCGAGGACGTCGTCGTACGCCTCGGTGCCGGGCTTGGCGGACGCCGGGAGCGTGGCCCGGGTCTCCAGCCACTCGTGCTGCAGGGCGTTGAGACGGTCCAGGGCGTGGTGGAGGGCGGCGAGTCGTCCGGGCCAGTGGGGCCGGATGGCTGTGGCATCGAGCTGTTGCAGCTGGACCTCGGCGGTGGCGAGGAGGTCCTTGGCGCAGGAGCGCACGCGGTTGAAGGCTGTCCAGGTCTCGGCGTCGCGGACGGCGGCGCGCAGTCCGTACGCCTCCTGGTCATGGGGCCAGCCGGATTCGTCGGTGTGCTCGTCGGAGTACGCATCCCAGTTGGCGAGGATGAGTTCGCTCTCGCGCAGATACGTCGCGAGCTGCTGGAGCCGTCGCTGGTGGAGTTCGTTCGGGGAAGGGGCGGGTGCGGTCAAGGGCGCTCTCGGGGAAAGGCAGTTGGCAGGGTGAGCCGGGCGCCGGGCGCCGGGCGGCGCCCGGCTCACGGTCAGCGGTTTCGGACGGGCGCGGAGGGTGCGGCGGTGGGCGCAGGGCCGCTGCTGGTCGGCAGGGCTGCGGTTCGCCGGGCCTTGCGGGCGGCGGCGCGCACGGCCTTGAGATGTGCTTCGTGGGCGACGGCGAGCTGTTCGCCCTGCGGTCCGCGCTGCTCCTGGGTGACGAGGTAGGAGTGCGGGACGTCGCACATGCCGCGCTGGACGGGCTCGTCGCTGGCCAGGGCGGTGGTGAACGCGGCGATCAGGTGCCGGGGCATGGCGTCGTCGAGGGAAGCGCGCCACAGGAGGTCGCGTCCGCCGCCTCCTCCTGAGAGGGTGGCTTCGGCGGTCCAGAAGAAGCGTTCAGCGGGGGCGACGGTCCAGCGGCGCAGGCTCAGGGTGCCGTCCGGATGCATGGCGGTCTCGTTGCCGTGCTCGTCGCGCTCGTAGGTCCAGCCCGCCGAGGTGAGCGCCTGCCAGATGTCGGGCGTGGTCTCGGGCTCGGGCTCGGGTTCGAGCAGGGCGTCGGTCAGGGCGGCGAGGATCTCGACGGGGGCGTTGGCGCCGAACTCCGTGTACCAGCTGTGCCCTTCGGATTCACCGCGGATACGCCACCACGCGCCGTACGACTCCGGCTCGGGTTCCAGCACCACGGTGTGCCGGTAGTCGGGGCTGGCCAGGACGACGTGGGGATAGTCCGCATCGGAGTGGTTCTTCCACCCTGCAGCTCGCAGCGTCTGGGTGATGCGGCGGGGGTCGCCGCGCCCGGCCAGGTGCCGGGGGCGGGTCTCGAACCAGATCCTGTTGTGCGGCTCGTTGGCGCGGGTGGGGATGTAGGGGTGGGTCACTGGCAGCTGGCCGACGGGAGCGGGGAGTCGAACGGCAGCGCGCCGAGGCGGTGAATATCCTGGTGCAGGTCGTAGCAGTCGGTCACTTCGGGGGCGGCTGCCCTGAGCCTGGCGATGATCCGGCGGACCTCCACGGGCCACGGCAAGAGCGCCTGGCCCTCGATGAGGCGCGCGGCGGAGCGCAGGATGTTGCCGAGCAGGATGGGCACGCCGGTGTCCTCGTCGAGGAGCGGGGCGAGCAGCGGCAGCAGGTCGGCTGCAGGCGGGTTGGTGCGCAGGTAGTCCTTGACCTGGGCCAGGGTGGTGGTGGCCTGCGCGATCTGGTCGGGGCTGGGAGCAGGGGTGTGGGGCATCAACGTCCTTGTATGGAAGGGGAATGGGGCGCTTGGGCGGGTAGCCGGCGCTCGGCTAGCGGCGGTTGCTTCGGGGCGCCGGTCCCGGGGGCGAGATCGGGCCGGCCGGGGGCAGCGCCGGCGGCCTGGCGCGCTGGGCGTCTTCTAGCCGCTGCAGGTGGCGTAGGCGGCTCTGTTCCGGAGTGACCGGGCTCCGGGTGGAGTGGAGGTATCCGAAGGTGTGGCCGATGGTTTGGCCCTCGTCCCGAAGCAGCGGTGCGGGGTCGGTGAGGGCGGTGATGAATCCGGCGAGCGCGGTGGCGGGGGCGGTCTCGTCGATGGTTGCTCCCCATAGCCACTGCCGGCGCCCATCGGAGCGAGGGAGGGACACCTCGGTCTTCCAGCGCCAGGTGGGAGTGTCGGACAGGGTCTGGATTCGGGCGAGGATCGCGGTTTCGTCCGGGGAGAGCGCCACCTGGTCGGCGTCTGCCTGCTGCTTGGCCCACCCCCGGCTTTCGGCGATGTGCCACAGGTCGGCTGTCTGCGTCTGCGCTGGTGGTGCTGGGGTGGTGAGGGCGTCGGTGAATCCGGCGATGATCTCGACGGGGGTGTGGCCCCCGAAGTGCGCGGACCAGCCGGCGCCGGGAACGGAGGCGGGGTGGATTCGCCACCAGGTGTCGCGTTCCTCCGGGGCGGTGGGCTCCAGGGTGAGATGCAGTTGCCGGCCTGGGCTTTCCAGCAGAACGTGGGGGTAGCCGGGGACCGAATGGTTGCTCCAGCCCGCGGCGAGCAGTTACTCGGTCACGTGCCGTGGGTCACCTCCGTCGGCCAGCTGCCGCGGGGACACCTCGTCCAGGTACCGCAGACGGTTGACCCGGTGGAGGGTCGGCCCGTTGACGCGCGAATAGAAGCGTTCGTGGCTCACCGCATCCGTCCCGTCTGCCCGGCGTACGGCCGGGCGCCGGGGCTGGTGCGCGATCGGTTGGTGGCGAAGGAGCTGCGCGCCCAGGTGGCGGCGCGGGCGGCGGTGATCCGGGTCTGCTGCCAGGCGCTGAGCTGGGACGGCAGGACGGACACGGAGGTGGTGCGGATCCGCTGGGAGGGCGGGACGTGCCCGCGCGGACGCATCACCGGCTGCGGGTCCGACAGCGCGGTGCTGAACGCCTGGACCAGATGCATCGGCGTGGTGGGGGTGAACACCGCGTTCCATGCCTGGCCGTGTTCGGTCTGGGCCCCGGCATACCAGAACCCCTGGCCGGGTCCGGACTGGTGAAACTGCATGAATGCGTTGCCGTCCGGGCTCATCGCGGTGAAGTGCTGACCAGCTTCCGTCCGCCACCCGTGCTGCTGGAGCGGTTCCCACACGTTGGGGGCGTGCGCGGATCGCGGCCGGGTCAGGGCATCGGTGAAGCCCGCGACGATCTCCACGGGAACCTGCTTGCCGAGGGTGGCGTGCCAGGCTTCCTGCTGCCCGGTCGCCGCTCCCCGGATCGTCCAGCCGCCGGGCTGGGTGAACGGGTCGTACCCGATGCGAACGGACTTGTCCGGGCTGTCGAACACGATCGGGCCGCCGGTCTTGGACTTGTCCTTCCAGCCCGAGGCGCGCAGGTACTCGGTGACGTGGCGCAGGTCTCCGCCGCCGGCGAGATGGCGGGGCTCGACGAGATAGTGCTGCTCGGCCTGCTGGCCGGCCGGGCCCCAGCCTGCCCATTGCTGCTTCTTCCTCAACTGCGCCGCCTGACGACCATCGCGGAGGCCACGGGCTTGGGCGCCGGGCTCCCGGTTGCCGGGGAAGGCTTGGCGAGCCGCTTGATGGTGCCGGTGTGCTCGTTGAGGTCGGCGCCCACGCTGTCGAGTTCGTTGGCCGCGCGGCCCAGGGCCAGCCATACCTCTGGCCCGAGGATGCCGCGCTGGGAGCGGTCCTGGGCGAAACGTGAGCCGGTGGCGACGAGTTCGGTGACCCGCCCGAGGATGCCCTCGTCGTAGTCGAGGACCTTGCCGAGGATCTGGGCGGCCTCGCGCGGCGGTGACTGGGACAGGCGCTGGGTGAGCAGGCTGAGCTGACGGGCGATGTCGTCAGCGAGCCGTACGGAAGTGGGGGTCGGGTCGGTCATGGGCCTCCTGAACGGTTCAGGCCGGGCGGCTGGTTGGGGTGGATGCGGAAGCGGTCGATGAGGAGGAAGGTGTCAGGCGACGGGATTCAGCAAGGGCTGCCTCGGGGCGCCCGCCTGCCAGAGGGATGCTCCGTGTGCTGCTGCCGACGACGGGGGCGCGCAGATAGCGGCGGAACAAGGCAGTGGCAAGGCGGGGCTTGCGGCTGGCGGTGAGGGGAGGTGGGGTGCGGTCGGCTTCGTGGGTGACGGGAACTCCGTGGGTGGCAGGAGAGCCGGCTCCGGGCGGGGCCGGCGCGGTGGTCCGTGGGCACGGCGAGAAGGCGGCGCGCGCTGAGTTTCGGGTCAGCGTCGGCGCGGGGCTGCGCGGCGGCCGTTGGCCGACGCTGTGGCCTGCTGCGTCGAGGTGCTCGTCGCGGAGGGCGCGGCGACGGCGGGCTGACGTCGCACCTTGGCGACGGCGTCCTGGTAGGCGGCGGCGTCCCAGACGTCGCTTGTGATGTTGACCAGGTATCCGGCCATGAGCAGCGAGGGGACGGCGCCGGTGGCGAGTTGCTTCTTCTCCTGCTCGGTCAGGTGGTCCGGGGCTTCGTGCCAGAGGTAGACCGGGCCGGCTGTCCGCAGGGTCTTGCGTTCGAACCGAGGCTGTCGAGCAGGGCCAGGAGCTTCTCGGGTGCGCCGGTGGGGGTGTCGGCGTGGACGGTGTCGGTCGGGGGCTTGATGTAGATCTCGACGTCGGTGCCTTCGTCGTCGGCGCGGTTTCCCACGTACGGGCTGCTCCTGTTCGCAGGTCGGGGCCATCGCCACCCGGCGGGTGGCGTGTGCTGGGGTGTCGAGGGGCGGCGGGCTGCCTTGTTGCGGTTCTACTCAATCCCCCAGGAGTGGTGGGACAGGCTGGCGCCGGCGGTGACGGGCGCGTCATCGGGTCCGGTGCGCGGATGTGGCCGGCGGGGCCGGGGGTGCGAGGGCGGTGGTGCCCAGGGCGGGCCGGGCCGGCGGATGGCGCAGGACGACGCCGATGCCCAGCGCGGACAGGCGGTGACCGGCGGCTCGCACGCAAGCCCCCTGGCGGGCGGAGTCGTCACCGGACAGAACGAAGACATGCCTCGTCGCGTCGAAGGCGAAGCCGTGGTCGGTCAGGGTCTGGGCGATCTCGGGGCGTTCGAGCGCCTCGACGACGAGGTCGTCGCCGGACCAGGTCATCACCACGCGTTCGGGCTCTGCGGCCGATGGCGCCGCGAGGCGGGCGGTGTTGTGCCGGACCTGGGCGAGGGCCTTGTCGTACCGGGGCAGCAGGTCGTACGTGATGTCCTCGACGGCGGTGAACGGGCCGTCGGCGACGGCTATGCCGTCGGGCTCCCGTACGCCACGGAACGCTTCGACAGGAGCGTCCTGGGGGGCCAGGGCGGCGATCAGGTATCCCTCGCCGTGGCCGACGGGGTCCACCACGAACAGCCGTGTGCCGTCGGTGCGGGTCAGGACGGCGCAGCGGTCCACGGTGTGCTTGGCCAGGGCGGCGGCGACCTCGTTCATGTCCCACACCTCGTCGGTGAGGGCGTCGTGGTCGTTGTCGCCTCCGCGGTCCGGGTGGTACCGGCTGGTCCAGGTGCCGGGCAGTTCGCCAGCGAGGACGGTGGCGAAGGAGCCGAGGCCGGTGTCGGGGGTGGGGTCGTGCATGGTCTCCTCGGGACGGAAGGGGCGGTTCAGCGCCGCCGAGCCGCTGTGCTCAGCGAGGCGGGGCCGGTGCTGGGGGCGGCGGAGAGGCGTGGCGGGGGGCGGCGGACAGGCGCAGACGGCGGAGGCTTCGCGTTCGTCCGGGCCGACCCCGCCTGTGCACGCGCGGCGCTGGGGGTGGTCCTGGTGCCGGTCGGCGAGGTCGCCTCGCAGGTGCGCCAGGTCGGACCTGATGACGCCGAGCCGGTGCTCGGCGAGGTAGCGCAGTCGCTTCGCGATATACGGGTCTGGCGGTTGGCCCAGGTCCTGGTAGAACTCGGCGGTTGCCGCGAGGACCTCACCGAGGGCGATCAGCACCCCGTCGTGTGCGGCGGTCAGTTCGGTCAGCGCGCCGGCTACCTCGTCGGTCGTGGTGGCTTGGCGGATCTGCTCGGCGAGGTGGGCGATCTGGGAGCCGAGCGGCAGATAGTGCGCCTCGCGCAGGTCCGTGTCGAAGGCGTCGTCGGCCTCGACGTGGTAGCCGACGGCACGCAGCCGGGCTACCGCGCGGGTGGCGAGACGCTTCTCCTCGGCCTCGTCCAGGCCGGTGGGCAGGCGGTGATACGTCTCGTGGAGGCGGACGACGGGGACGAAGCCGGTGCGCTCCAAGATGCTATGGGCTTCGGGGTCACCTCCGCGGGCGAGGACTTCCCCGGAGTGCATATCGCGCCCCAGGGTCAACAAGCGGTCGGCAAGAACCAAGAGCAAGGGATCTTTCTGGTGCGGGGTCAGCGGGACACTCGTGCGCGAGCCGTCTGGGGGTGGGATGCGACCGCGGGGGCGGGCCGTGCGGGGCTCCAACTGGTGCTGTGCAGGGCGGCGGCGGTGGCTTCGAGGTCCTGCTGCATGCCGTGCAAACGGCGGGCGATCAGCTCCAGTTGGTGTCCGGACGCCGGACCGTACGCACGGGGCAGGCGGTTGAGGCGGTAGGCCGCGTGCTCGACGAGGCCGCGCACGGTGGCTACCGGGCCGGTGGCCTCGTCGGCAAGCTGGTGCAGCAGTTCGGCGAGCTGTGCCGTGGTACCGACGAGTTGCTCGGTGGAGTGGGCCGTGGGTTCCCCGCTGTCCCTGGTGTGCGCTGGAACGGGCTGTGCGGGGATCTGGGCAACGGGGTTGTGGTGAGGCGGGGTGAGCGCGAAGTCGGCCTCGATGCGCCGGCACTCGCTCGTCATCGCTTTGACCAGGTCCAGCTTGTGCGGCTGCTGTTGCCATGTGCCGTCGGCGCGGATGAGGTTGGCCATCAGGTCGAGGCGGCCGGGCTGGGCCTGGACGGCGATCCAGCGGCACCCGCTGCCGTCGCCCGGCCTGTGGATGCCGGCTGTGCGGGCGAGTCGGTGGGCGATCTCGGACCACTCCGCACGGTTGAGATCACGGTCGCCGGGATGCAGGCGTACGTCGGCGTGCCAGATGGCGTGGCCGTCGTCCTGTGGGCTGAAGGGGGAGGGGTGCTGCCTGCTCGGAGCGTTGAGGCTGTAGACGTCCGGCCCCGGCCAGTGGGCGACCACTGTGTACGCGGTCAGGCTCTCCTGGTAGCTGACGGGGCGGTCGAGGGCTTCGGCGAGTGCCTCTACGGCGTCGGGGTTCCGCCGGTGGATGCGGGCGATCATTACGGGCCGATTTTCCAGTCTGATAGGGCGAGTTGCGTTAGGTCGTGGGCTGCTGTGACCAGCGCACGTTCGCGCACCAGGTCGGCGTGAACGGCCAGCTCGCCGTGAGGCAGCAGTTCCAGGGCGCGGTCGATGGTGGCCAGTGCCTCGGGGTATCGGCCCAGGGAGCGCAGGGCCGACGCCTTGCGGAACAGCGCGATCGGATCGCCCGCTCCGCCGTCGGGGAGCCGGTCCACGAGCGCCAGCAGATGGTGCGCTCGCCGGGGAAGTAGACCGCCCAGCCTTACCCCGTGCAGCAGGACGTGCAGCGTCTTGGGGTGGTCACCGGCGGTATCGAGAACCCGCTCCATGTCGGCAAGGCCCTGCGAGCGGGACTGCCCCAGGCGTGCGAAGGCGTGCATCGCCCAGCTGTAGGGGTCTGGGTCCAGCACGCTCAACGGCACCCTGTTGACGAGGGATTCGATGGTGCGGCAGCGGAAGTCGTAGCGGAGCGTGCTCAGGTAGAGATGCCGGTACGTCCGCCCGGTGATCGGGTCGGGCCCGTGGTCGGTGACCTGATCCGGGCAGAGCACACCCAGCGCGCTGTGCCCGGTAGCGCGGGCCTGCCAGGCGACGTCGGCGCACACCTGGGCGGATTCCTGCCAGGTCGCATCGAGACTGCGCAGGGCCTCGGCCAGGCAGGCGGGCCATCGCGGGTCGGAGAACGTCTCGGTGGCGCGGGAGGCAGCATGTGCCAGAGCCGCAGCGCGCCCCGAGGCATTGAGGGCGTGCGTCACCGGTTACCTCGGGCGTCGTGGACGTGGACGAGCTGGTTAAGGCGGGTGAGCGAGTACCAGCCGCAGTCGATCGCCTCGTTGCTGCCTGCGAACTGGGGCAGCAGGTAGTCCTCCATGGCGCGCAGGTAGATCAGGCAGTCGGGGCACCGGCGAGAGAGGTGGACGAGGTAGCGGGGGTGGGCGGTGATGTACGTGCGGTCCCCGCCGTTGGCGTCGTACAGGCGCCACCCGTCCTCGTCGGTCGGGGTGTGCCACGAGGGGGTGACGACCTTGTACGCGTCGCCCCAAACCTCTTTGCCCGCAACGCCCTTGATGACGACGACCTTGTCGCCGGGACGGAAGTGGGCGTGGGTGATGTCCCGGTCGGGGGTGAAGATGTCGCCCGGTATGTACGGCGGGCGAAAGACGGCGTCGGGCACAGCTGGTCCTTCCACATCGAGCGCGGGGGTGGCGGTGGGAGGACCAATACTCCGAACGATCCCCGGTTTCGGTAACCGGGGATCGTCGGGTATATGGGCGCGCGCCTACCGGAACGGGTTCTCGGTGCCCAGGTCGTCGCTGGTGGCCGCGTCCAGGAGTTCGGGCAGGTCAGTGGCCTCGGCGTCTCTCTGGTCGATCCACCATCCGGCCCGGGTGACGGTGCGGATCTTCTCCTCCAGCACGGCCCAGTCGGCCTCATCCCAACTGCCTTCGGTCACCAGCGCGGTGTACGCGGTGGTGACGATCTGGTGGCGGGAGCGCTCGCCCCAGGCGAGCGCCTTGTGGGGGCCTTCGAGCGGCGGCATGTCGAACTGCTGGGCCCAGTCGGTGGCCGCCTGCTGTTCCTCGGCGCGCTTGGCGGCGAGCCATTCCTCCTTGCCAGCGCTGTCGGAGTCGCGGGCGGCCTTCCAGCAGTCGGTGCATTCGCGTCCTTCGAGCCAGCGGGCGAACCCTGCCCGCCGATCAGCGGGGCGGTTGGACAGGTCATGCTCGATTTCGTGTCCACAGCTGTGGACGACGGTCCAGGTCTTTCGGACGGCCATGTGCGGGGATCTCCTTGTGTCTGGGTGCGGTGGGGGGGTGCCGGTGGATTTAGGCGGCGCGGGGGCGCGTGTGGCGCTCGGTGAACTGCTTAGCGGCGAGGTCGAGCAGGTCCATCTGGCGTCGCCAGGACCGGCGGGCTGCGGTGGCCAGGACGCTGTCGATGCGCGGATCGAGGGTGCTGACCGCGTCCAGTCCGGCGGCGCGGGCAACGGCCAGGCGCAGCTCGGCATCGAGCCAGGCCCAGTGCTCGACGGCGGGCACCGGGGTGTCGTCATCGCCGACGGCCAGACCGCTCAGGTAGTCGCCGCCGGCGGACAGGATCTCGGCCAGGGGGATCTCGTCGGCGGCCATCCAGCGTCCGTGTTCCAGCAGCGTGAGGATGGCGCAGCGCAGCAGGGTCATCTCGTCGCGCTCCGGCGCGGTGCAGACCGGGCAGGCGTCGTTGTGGCAGTTCCAGGCGGGCTTGGTCGGGTGGGGCATGAAGAAGGACCTTTCATCGGTGGGGTGTTACGCGGAGCGGCGGCAGTGGCGCCCTGCGGGGACGGGTGCGTCGGTATGGCGCCGGTGCCGACCGCGACGCACCGCGCTGCTCGGGGTGGACAAGCGCCGCCTGGCTCCGACCAGGACGAGCAGGGTGAGGACGGCGCCGGCTGCCGGAAGGGCGGCGCCGATCGCGGGCTGCGCGGCGAAGAGCCCGGCCAGCGCGGTGCCGGCGGACTGCCCGATGCCGACCGAGGCGATCAGCCAGGCGTACGCCTCGGTGGTGGTGCCGGCCGGGGCGAGTGCCTCCACGGTCAGGAACGAGCTGGTGATCAGCGCGGTGAGGAACAGTCCCGGCAGCGCTGTCAGGACGGTTGCCGCCAGTGGCTCCGGGTCCGCGGTGAGAGGCACCCAGGCAGCGGCGAACAATGCTGCCGCCGTGAGGAGTTGACTGGCCAGGGTGCCGGGCCAGGTCCGTCTGCCGTGCAGGAATCCGCCGACGAGGCTGCCGACGGACAGGGCGGCGGGGATCAGCCCGGACAGCAGCGCCATGCTGTGGCGGTCGGCCAGGGCGACGGCCTGCACGTTCATGGCGCCCAAGGCGAAGCCGGTGCCGCTGACGGCGAGGAACAGCAGCCGCAGCCCGCTGTGGTGCAGCGGTCCGAAGAACCCGCCCGCACGGGAGGCGGCCGGTTGCCAGGCACGCGAGGGGGCGGCGCTGAGCACGATGGCCGCACCGAGCAGCCCGAGTGCGGCGGTGGTGGTCATGGCGGCGTGCGGGTTCCACAGGGTGGACAGGGCGGCGACCAGCGGCGGCCCGGCCACGTAGATCAGCCCTTGGGCGCCGGTATCGAGGGCGAGCGCGGCCCGCTGCCGTCCGGGGTCGGGCAGCACGCTGCCCCACAAGGCGCGCAGGTTGGCCTCCAGCGGCGGAGTGCTCAACCCCGCCAGGACAACGAGACCGGCCGCGAGCGCCGGCTGCGTGCCGGTGTGGGCGTAGGGCAGCAGCAGGAGGCAAGCCGTCGTGATCACAACGGCGGCCGAGGTGACCAGGGTCTGGCCTCGGCGGTCGACCATCCGTCCCAGGACCGGCTGCCCAACCGCCGAGGCCAGCCCGTACAGCGCGCACAACGCGCCGCCGGTGGCCAGGGATCCGCCCTGGTCGGCGACCAGCAGGAGGATCGCGACGGGCACCGTCGCGCCTGGCAGGCGTCCGGTCAGGGTGCCCAGCAGCAGGCGGGCGACATGCCGCTCGGCGAGCAGCGGGCGGGAGACGGAACGGGCCGATGGGCGGCCGGTCTGGGAGGTCAGGGCAGCGTCTTTCGTGTCGGGGTGCCGGTCAGCGCCGCTGGCGCCGTGCGGCGGCCGGCGGCGTCGGCTGGGTGGTCATCGCGGTCTTCGTGCGGCGGGTCGCTGGCAGCGCGGACGCGGCGGGCGAGGTGCGCAAGTCCGCGGAAAGGTCGACGGCATAGCGGGCGGCGGTGAGCATCTCGGCTGCCCAGCTGGCGTGTTCGTTCTCCCAGCCCTCGCCCATGTCGAACGGAAGCCGGATCCACTGGCCACGCAAGGACGGCCAGGTCTCGAATCCGGCGCGGGCCAGAATGCTGGCCGCGAACTGGTCCACGGCACCATCGACTTCAACTTCGCCGCCGGGCCCGCGGGTGATGCGGATCGGCTCGGAGGCCACGCTCACCTGCCCCGGCCCGCACTGGTGGACTGGGTGATGCCGACCGTGGGCGGGTAGCTGGGCTGCGGGGGGACGGGGCGGGCACCGGGCGACGTGCTCAGGGCGGGGCCGCGCTGGGGCGAGCGGGCGGCGGCTGCGTGAGCGATGCGGCTGCGGCGCTCGGTGTGCGCGTGGACAGCGATGGGGTTGTGGGACGGGCCGGGGGTGATGACGGGGTCGAGGGAGTAGTCGGCTTGAACGGCGTAGCCGTGGCGACGCAGGTCGTGGATGGCCTGGCGGGTGCGTCGCATGCCGTCCTGGCCGGGGTTGGTCAGCCGGTACACGCCGGGCCGTTCAGGTACCGGCTCGAACTGCTCGCGGGTGAGGAACCAGTGGGCCAGGTTCGCGGGCATCGCCTGGGTGGCGGTGGCGACGAAGCCGTGGTCGGGGTGGGCGCCGAAATGGAAGTGGTCGTTGGGGAGGCTGGCGGCCAGATAGCGGGGAGAGATGAGGACCTTCTCTCTCGGCCTGTCCTGGGCGGGTTCGGTGGGCATGGGCTTTTCCGGTGGGAGGGAGCGGAGCGGGGGAAGTGGGATGCCTCAACTACGCGTTGGAGGAGGCGGAATCGCGCGGGGAGAGCGACACGGCGCGCAGGCTGGCGCCGAACCGATGGGCAAAGACCCGCGCACGCGCTTCCAGCTGGCCGTACGAGTCCTGCGCGGTCATCTGGCCAGCGTGTTTGCGGTAGCGATACACGGGGACCGGCAGCACAACGCCCGGCGCGAGGCAGGTGACGGCGAGGGCGCAGTAGTCCTCGCCCTGGACGAGCCCGCCCATGGGGGCCGCGCGCACCAGATCGGTACGGGCCAGGATCGTGGTGGGACCGAGCGGGATGGTGTCGGCCGGGTCCTTCCAGTACGTCCACACGTCTCCGGCTTCGTGCCGGCCGGGCGGAGTTGGACACCGCCACAGCCGAAGCGTGCCGTCGGCATGCATGTCCTGGCTGTATCCCGCGCACCAGCCCACCCCGGTCTCCTCCAGCGTGTGCAGCCGCAGCGCCATGGCCTCGTCAGTGAACTCGTCATCGTCGTCGGCCCAGTTGACGTACTCGGTGCATACCTCGTTCAGAGCGAGGTTGCGGGCGCAGGCGGCTCCCACCGCGCGGGGCAGTACGAGGGCGCGGACGCGGGGGTCTGCCGCGAGCGGCTCCGGTAGGTGGGCGGGGTCGGCGCCGTCGATCGCGACAACGGCTTCCCAGGGGACGCCCTGGCGTTGAAGGCTGGCGTGCATGGCGGCCAGGTACTGCAGGCGCTCGGGCCGGAGCTGGGTGGCGATAACGACCGTGATCTTGGGGCGGGTGTGCTGGGACAGGGAGTTCTCCAGGGGAGAGGCGAGAGCCGGGCCGAGTGAGGGGCTAGCGGCGGGTGCTGGGCCGGGCCGTGGAGGCGGGCGCGGCTGCGGGCTGTGCGGGCGTGGCCTGGGGGTGAGTGGCGCGGGGCGGGATGGTGGCGGGGATGGGCCTGCCGGGCTTCCACCGTGCGTAGCTGTCGCTGAAGCGGGCGCGGGGGTCGGTGTTCCAGTCCACGACGGGCCCGTGGTCTTCCTCGGACAGGGGGATGACTTCGATGCCGTGCGGGTGCAGGACATAGCCCCAGTCCAAGCCACCGGTCGTGGCCTGCGTGATGAGTTGCCGCTTGGCAGGTGTGCCGTCGGTATTGATGACGTCGGTGTACTTGCGACTGGGGTATTCCGTGCCGCCGGTCAGGGTCTGGCGAAGGGCGTCGGGAGCGCCGTCGAGCAGGTCGGTGCCGATTTCGGACCAGCCGTAGTCCACGTCGTCGATGAGGTGCCGGGCCATGGCCTCGACGTCTCCGGCGAAGCGGTGCTGGTAAGCGGCCAGCAGCAGGGGGAGCCGGGTGCTGGGGTAGCCGTCGAAGTGGACGTACATGCCGGCGTAGCCGGTCTTCGTGGGGCGGGCGATCAAGGAGCGCGTGGCCAAGATGGCCTCCAAAAGGTTGGCGAGGTTAGCGGGAGGCGGAGCGCGGGCGTGCGGTCGTCGGCGACTTGGGAGACCTGTGGTGGGCCCTTGCGGTGCGGGGGCTCGGGTTGTTCTTCGGCGTTGTGGCGCACCGTGTGCAGGGCGTGCTGGTAGCGGGGCAGCACCCGTCGGGTGATCTGTGCGGGGCGACGGAGGACTACTGGACGGCGTTCAAGTGCCGGAGTTGTTACCGCGGTTCGTCAGCCGAGCGTCCGGCGTCCTGTCCGGACTGCTTCGCCTGGGGGATGCTGCGGCGCTACGGCCGGAGAGGCGGAGGCCACCGGCGGCGACCCTCGACGCATTTGCGACTTCTTCGGCCTGTCCGTCGGGGCGGCTCTGCGCTACACCGGTACCGTCGACCAGCCCGGCCTCATCGAACACAGCCTGCGCAATGCGGGGCCGGGCCCGCGGGCCAGGGGCTGAGTAGGACGGCCAGAGCCGTCATGGCTGGTGCGCGCGGCTCCAGCCCTCCAGTTCGGTCGCAAACCACACGGTCGGCGATCATTCCGCTTCCCCTATCCTGAGGTCGAAGCGCAATGACCGTGCACATGTCCTGATTGGGACGCTGTGTTTCTCCCGTCCAGATCCTAGGCTGATTCAACAATCCGATGAAAGATCGCCTGCCCGGTCGCCGGAGATCGACCGCGAGACCGGGCGGAGAAGGGGGAGGGCGTGACCACACAAGACTTCACACGCGATATCGACGCCGTCATCTGCTACAACGACGGCTATTGGTTCTTCAAGGGCAACAAGTGCCTCAAGACCAACATGGCTGGCGACAAGTTGATGGGCGGCGAGGTCGACATCACCTCCGGCGACGCATGGCCGGCCCTGGCGGGCACGACGTTCGAGCGGGATCTGGACGGCGTCGCGTACTCCAGCTATTCGGGGAACTTCTGGTTCATCAAGGGTGACTTGTGTATAGCGACCAACAAGGACGGCAACCAGATCGTCGCCCCCCAGCGAAAGCTCGCGGGCGGGGGCGGATGGACGGCCCTCGACCAGTGAGCACGGTTCCGCGCTGAGCTGCGGGCGCGGCTCCCCGCGCCCGCATACACAGGCGAAACGGCACTGCCTGCGGTCAGCGGCACACGGAAAGGGTTTCCAGCGGCAGCCCCGACGGCCGGTGCGTAGACCGGTTGCCGGTTCTGATCACGGGGCTGTACCGGTCGAAGGAGGAGGCCATCACCAGGGTCCTCAGGACATTCAAAGACCAGGAAGACGCCCAAAACATACTCAGAGACGCGCTGGATAGAGAATGCTGGTCCAACCTGTCTCAAGCACTCAATGCCGCCTATGACGGGCAAGGGAAATACTCCACCAAAGTCACGATCGACGACCAGGAAGTGGAAGTCTGGCACGCCAGCGCCGGAAAGCAGGGGGTAAGCAGTGTCACGCTGTTCTACTATCCCAAGAAACCTGCTGACTTCGCGTTGCATCTGATCGCGCTTGGCGAGCACGCAACCAATGACCTGTACGAGATCGCACGGGACTTCGGGCAGGAAGGCTTCCCGTATAAGAGGGGGAAGAGAGTCGGGGTGGACGGCCGCGGCGCGCGGTGACGCCGGGCGTCCACGAGTGCTCGACGTCCTGCACCGTAAGACGAGACCGTGCTGGACAGCACCGGCCGGACGCTGTACGTCACGGCGAACTGCCGGTCCGCCCGACGGAGAACACGCGCCCGACCCCGGCCGGCCGGACAGTGCTCCAGTTCTGTGCGCCCAGGCGAACCCACGTCCGCCCGAGTACGGATATGGCTGCTCCACCCGTCGGTTCGGTTTCGAGTCCACTGGGGAAAGCTCGAGCCCACTGGGTTTTCAGTGCATGCGACCGTCGGTGTCGAAGAGTGCCAACTCGGCCGGGTGAAGTTGGTGTTGGACGATGAATGATCGTCCGGCGACCTTCCATAGCCCGCGGCCTCGGTTGAGGTGGGCGATGGCGTCGGTCTCCACCGAGGTCAGGCCCAAGAGCCCGGCGGCAGCGTGGAGTTGGTCGGTCTCCTGCCGGTAGACGATGCGGGTGGAGCAGTCGGCGAGCAGTCCCTCGGCCAGGGCGCGTCCGCGTGATCCGGCGTCGCCGGCGGTGAGCAGGTCGGACAGCCGGTGGATGACCATCAAGTTCGCGATGCCCAGGCCACGGCTCAGCTTCCACTGGGACTGCATGCGCTGCAGCAGGCCCGGGTGGCGCATCAGGCGCCAGGCTTCGTCATAGACGATCCAGCGCCTGCCGCCGTTCGGGTCGGACAGGGCGGATTCCATCCAGGCCGAGGCGCAGGTCATGGCGAGGACAAGGGCGGTGTCGTCGCCGGATCCGCCGAGGTGCGACAGGTCGATGGTGAGCATCGGCGAGTTGGGGTCGAAGCGCACGGTGCTCGGCGCGTCGAACATGCCGGCGAGGTCGCCGTGGACGAGGCGGCGCATGGCGTGGGCCAGGTCGCGGGAGGCGTCGCCGAGGCGGCCGGACATCATGCCGCCGACGGCGTCCAGTTCATCAGGGTTGTTCAGGGTGGCCGCGATGTCGCCGAGCAGCGGGGTGCGCCCGGTGGCGGCGGCGCGGGCGACGACGGCGTCCAGGGCGACGTCGAGGCCGGTGTGCTCCATCGGCAGCAGATCCCGCCCGAGGACGGTGCGGGCCAGGGAACCGAGCAGCAGCAGGCGGCGCTTGCGGATCTCGTTGGCCCAGTCGGCCTCCGAGACGCTGGTGGGCCGGGGGGCTGCGTCCAACGGATTCAGCTTTCCGGGCAGTCCAGGGCCCAGCGCGATGGAGGTACCGCCCAGGGCTCTGGCTACAGCCGTCCATTCGCCCTTGGGGTCACAGGGGACGTAGACCCGGTACCCGAAGGCGATCGAGCGCAGTGCGAAGGACTTGGCGAGCGCGGACTTGCCCTGGCCGATCACGCCGGCCAGCAGCACGTTGGGGTTGGTGAAGCCCTCGATCTTGCCGTACAGGGCGAAGGGATCGAAACAGAAGGATGCCTCGGCGTGGACGTCGCGGCCGATATAGATGCCTTCCGCGCCCAGTCCGCCTTCGGCGAGGAAGGGATAGGCACCGGAGGCGGTGGCGGTGGTCATGCGGTGGGCGGGCAGCTTGAGCTTGTTGTTGCGGGCCGAGGCGGGGCCGGAGCGCCCGGCGGGCGGGAAGAGGGGCAGCGGCATCGCCTGCTCCTCCGCGCCGGCCGCGGTCGTGTGGGCGGCGGCCTCGGATCGGGCCTTCGCGGTGGCCTCGGCGAGCTGCCGGCGAGCCGCCTTGCGGGCGGCACGGTCGGCGCCGTGCGGGGTGAACAGGGGGCTGGCGCTGGCACGGCGGTCTCGGCGCGCGGGCCGGTGGTTCATGACATTACGGCTTTCACGGGTGGGTGGTCTCGGGCGCGGTGCCGGGTTAGCGGCTGCAGCTGGTGGTGTGGCCGTGCAGCGGGGTGTTGAGGTCTCTCGGGGTGGTCTTGCGGCGCACGACGTGGCCTGCGGCGAGGTGGCGCTGGCAGATGGTCAGGACGGGTGGGCCCTCGGGCAGCCGCTCGGGATGGCATTCGGTGTCCGGCGCGGTCTCGTGCACCGTCGGCAGGAGATGGAAGGCGTCGTGCACGGCAGCCGCGGACTGCCACAGCCGGGTGTGCGCGGTGGCCAGGTGGCGGCCGGCGGCGGGATGCGGAGGCCGGATGGTCTCGGCGAGATGGTCGAGCAGTTGGTGCAGCGAGGTCAGATGGGCGTGCAGCACGTCGAGGTGGACGCGGTCCGCGGATGCGGGAGCGGTATCCGCCCGCATGGTGAGGGCGCGTGTGTGGTGGCGGACGCCGGCGCTGGCGGCCCGCAGGTACGGGTGCGTGTCGCCGACGGGGTTGGCAGAGGTCAAAGGCGTAAGGATCCCTTCTGCCGATTCGGCAGGGACGGCGGCGGGCGGTGCGCAGGGGGGTTAGAGGGCGGTGCGGGCGAGCGGCAGCGCGCCGAGGGCGAACGCGTCGGGCTGCTGATAGTTCAGGCGTCGCAGGTCGACCTGGGCGGTGACCGCGGCGGTCTCGATCTGCGCGCAGGCGGCATCGAGCGCCGCGTCGGTCTCGGCGGAGACAGTGAGCAGCCCGGTCAGGGCGACGTCGGCGTGCCCGGCGATCAGCTGGCGTTCGCGGGTCTTGACGTCGGCGTACTCGACGGAGTCGGCCTCGGAGTCCACCTGCCCACGCCGGGCGCGCTCGTTGGCGTCGGCGATGATCGCCGCCTTCTTGCGCTGGACGTCGCGCATCGCGGACTCCAGCCCCTGCGGCACGTAGATGAGGGACAGGGTGCGGCGGACACCGGTGGTGAACATCAGCCCGTGCAGGAAACCTGGGCTGGTTTCGGTGCGGGGCCAGTCCTCGACCCAGTACGTGGCGTGCCGCGCGGTGTCGGTGGCGAGCCGGTCGTACTCCTCGACCTGGACCACGGGCCCGGCAGCGGCCGGTTCGGCCTCGGCCTGGCCGGACGGCGACCACTGCTGCAGAGCGGACAGTGCCTTGGGGTCGTAGGCGGTGCGGATGACGGCGGCGATCTCGCGGGCACTGAGCCAGCCCGTCACCATCAGCCCGGCGCTGCGGGCGGCCTGGGCGATGGAGGAGGTGGTCTGCTCCATCACCCTGAACGCACCCGGGAGTCCGCCGCCGGCCTGGCTGATGAGGCGTTTGGCGGCCTTGAGGTCCAAGGAGATCGCCAGGTACGCCTCGTGCGGCGCGGCGGCAGGGCCTGCGGAGGCGACCAGTTCGCTGTAGATCTGTCCGGCGACCGGGGTTTCGGGGTTGCCCTGTTGGGTCCAGTGGCGGGAGAGGGTGTCGCCGGAGTCGGGGACGGTGCGCTCCAGGACCTGCACGGTGGCGACGTGCCCGGTGCGGGCGATGCCCGCCAGCGCTCGTCCCCATCCGGCCACGTTGTGGTTCTGCGTAGCGGGGTCGAGCAGGGCGAAGGCTCGGCTGGAGACCCGGGCGACGGCGGTCAGGGTCTGCTGGTGCGGATCGTGCACGGCGGCGGCCTGGTTCGCCGAGTCGCCGGGGGTGACCACGCGCAGCGAGGCGGCGCTGCCGGGCAGGTGCAGGATGCCCTCCTGGCGGGGGCGGGTGACGGGCCGGGCGCGCCACATCGTCTGCCCGGTACGGCGCCGTCGTGCGTAACGCACGACGATCGGCGCCCAGTCGATCAGCGACCGTCCGTGCCGGCGGACGGCGACCAGGGCGGTGACCGCAGCCCATAGCGGGGTCAGGGCGATGGCACCGAGCAGCCCGGTGGAAACCACCGTGACCAGCAGGAGCGCCAACGCGCAGGAGACGAGGACGAGTTGGGGGAGGGAGAGGCCCAGCAGGATGCCGCGCCTGGATCTGTGCGGGAATTTGACCGTGAGGGGGGTGATGGAGAGGTCAGACAAGGGCCGTTCCGATGAAGCGCGGGTGGTGTCCGGGACGGCACGCTGTGCGAAGGGCACGGTGCGTGCCGCCCCGGAGTCGGGCAAGGGTCAGATGCCGGTGGGCGGGGGCGGCGGAGCGCCGGTCCCGCTGGCGGTGCCGGCGGAGTTCGAGGCCGGCGGGGGGCCCTGCGGCGGCGGCGTGGAGGCACCGGTCCCGGGCTGGGACATGAAGGTGCCGCCCTGACCGGCGGGTGATCCCGAACCGCTGCCGGGAGAGCCGCCGAACTGGCCGCTGGTGTCGTCACGGGGGCTGGTCGGCGGAGGCTGCACGGCCTTCTCCAGACCACTCTTGAGCCCGTCGCCTCCGGAGGAGCCTTGCGAGCCGGAGCCGCCCCCTTCCTTGCCGCCGCTGCCGCCGCCGGTGGGATTGGCGGCAACGTCACCGGGGAATCCGCCGCCGGGCACGGAGTCGGGGCCCTGCGGTGCGGCGCCCGCTCCGGCTGCCGCGCCGCCGGTTCCGGCAGTGGCGGCCATCGTCGCAGCCTTGCGTCCGGCGCGTTCGGCGTGCTGGCGAGCCATCTGGGCACCAGCTCCGCCGGCGCGGTGGATGTCCTCGCCATTGGTGCCCTCGGCCGCCCAGTGCACGAACTTGAAGGTCGCGTACGGGCACAGCAAAACCAGCACCATGATCACGATGCCCGACATGACGTCCGCGAGCGCGGCCAATCCGTCCTTGGAGTCGGTCTTGCCCATGGCGGTGATGCCCAAGACGAAGATGATCGTCATCAGCAGCTTGCTGACCACGAGGGTGGCGGTGGCCTCGATCCAGCCCTTGCGCCACCGGCGTGCGGCCTCCCATCCGCCGCCCGCGCCAGCGAACACCGCGAGCGTGACCAGGACGAGGATGCCGACCTTGCGGACCATCATCACGCACCAGTACAAGAACGCTCCGACGGCCGCGCCGAGCCCGGCGAACACCGCCACCAGCCAGCCCATGCCGGACAGCGCACCGATCTGGCTGACCAGGACGATGCGGCGGACGGCGGATTCGATGGACAGGTGCGCGGAGGAGAACAGCCCGTTGGAGAGCGCGTCGACCACTTCGATGGCGACGGTGGTCGCCGCGATGGCGCAGAAGGCGAACAGAACGCCGGACATGGTGCCGGTGAACGCCTGGGTGAGGGCTTGTCCGTCGCGCCGGACGGCGGCTCGGATGAGCTGCGCGCAGAACGTGCCGACCAGGATGATCAGGCCGATCGGCAGCAGCATTTCGTAGTTGTCGCGGAACCACGTGGCGTTCAAGTCCACGTTGGTGGTGTTGTTGACGGCCTTGGCGGCCAGATCGGCCGCTGCGGCGGCGAGTTCGCCAGCGCTCTTGGCCATCCAGTTGCCGATCGCCTTGCCGGGATCGGAGACGAAGTCGACCGCGTCGCCGACGGCGCACAGCTTGTCCGCGAGGGGGAGGTCGCAGAAGCCCAAGGGGAGGTCACCCTCCTTTCAGATAGAGGTCTGGGTCAGGGCGCGACGCTGGGGGCGATGGCGACCAGGGAGCAGTCGTGCGAGGGCCGGCACTGCACGGCGAGGGTCACGGCTTGGTCCTGGGCTCCGCTGCCGCCCTTCTTCCAGGCGATCTGCTGCGTGCCGGTGACGGTGACGTAGTAGATGTACGCGTCGGTGATCGCGGAGGGGTCGTCGGCCAGGGCCTGTTTGAACGCGGACGGGTAGTGCGCGTCGGTGACCTTGGCGGTGGCGTGCTGGGCGTTGTCGCCCAGGCGCGACCACAGAACCGGGTCCGATACCTGGCCGGTGACGGAAGACCAGTCGGCGTACTTGGCCTCGGTGGTCATCCACGCCTTCATGCCGGCCAGTTCCTGGTCGCGGCTGGTATCGCGGGTGTCGTAGGACCACAGCATCACCGCGGCGGCCTTGGCGTAGGCGAGAGGATCGCTGATCCGCGGGGGCTTGGGCACCGACCCGGTGCCCGACGGCGTCGCCGTCGGCGTGGGATCCGCGGAGGGTGCGGTGCTGTCCGACACGGACGGCGCGGCGCTGGCGTCGTGGTGGTGTCCGTCGTGCCCGGTGAACCAGGCGGCGATGCCGGCGACGGCGAGCAGCGCGGCGAGGACGACGCCGATGATCAGGACGCGCCGTCTGGTCGACCAGGTGGCGCCGTAGCCCGAAAGCGGGGAGCTGAATCGATTCGGCATCTAGTGGACCTGAGACCCCAGGGCCGAGAAGAAAGCGACGATGCCGTTCGCGGCTCCCAGGCCCAGGGCGGCGCCGGCTGCGACGACGGCACCCTTCTTGCCGTTGGCTTCCGCCTGGTGGCCACCGGTGTGGTGACCCCAGGCCCACACACCGAGAGAGACGGCCAGGGCACCGACGACGGCCACGATGCCGAAGAGGTTGATGCTGTTGACGACGTTCTTCAGCACAGACAGGCCAGGCAGGCCGCCGTCGGCGGGCGTGACGCCTGGGTTGTAGGCGAGGTAGACCACGTGGTCTGCGAGAGACATGGGTATGGCAAAGCTCCTTGCATGCGCAGGCCGGATGGCCCAGCGGGGAACGGGAAGAAGAAAAGGGGGAAGTGGCGCTCGGGGCGCGCCGGTGACCGGCCGGCCCCGCCCGGCGTCAGGACCGGGCGGGACACGCGGCGGGTCAGGAGACGATGCGGCGGGCGGCCAGGACGTCCCAGTCCTTGATCGGCTCGATCCGGACGGGTTTGGTGGTGCGCGGCGCGTTGATCACCAACCCCGAGCCCATGTACATGCCAACATGTTCGGGTGTGGCTGCGGTGCCGCGGGTGAACACCAGATCGCCGGGCTTGAGGTCGTTCAGCGAGACCGGCTTGCCTTCGGTGACCTGGGTGTACGTGGTGCGGGTGAGCGGGACGCCGGCGTGGGCGTATGCCTGCTGCATCAGGGAGCTGCAATCGCAGCGGCCCATAGGGTCGGGACCGTGCGGGTTGGTGCAGTCACCGCCCCACTGGTACAGGGTGCCGAGCTGCTGCATGGCCCACTGAAGGGCGACGCGGACCTTCGCCGGGGCGTCCTTGGGGATGGTGTAACCCTTGGGGACGGCGCCCTCCGGGATCGTGCCCCAGCTGGATCCGTCCACACCGGGCTTACAACCAAAGTCCGTTGGCTTCGCGGTGGCGTGGGTGTTGGCCTTGTCGGGTTTGGTGTCCTTGCTGCCGTGGGGGAGGGTCTTGACGATGGCCTGCTGCAGAGCGCGCGCCAGCGGTTCCCACTGCGCGTACGCGTCGGGGAAGCCGGATGCCTGGACCGCCTGGGCGGCCTGGGTGACCGTCATCTGCTGCCAACCGTGCACCTCAAGCAGCGCCTTGTAGAACTTGGTTGAGGCGTACACCGGGTCGCGGACCTGCTCGGGGGTGCCCCAGCCCGCGCTCGGGCGCTGCTGGAACAGGCCGAGTGAGTCGCGGTCGCCGTAGTCGAGGTTGCGCAGCCGGGATTCCTGCATGGCGGTCGCGAGCGCGATGACCTGGCCCTGCTCCGGCACGCCGAGCGAGATGCCGGTGGCGACGATGGTCTTGGCGTTGGGGATCTGTTCGTCGGGCAGGTCCAGTCCCTCGACTTGGATGTCCTTGGCGGAGCCTTTGCCGCCGAGGATGGCGGTGACCTGCTTGGCGACGGCAGCGGTGTCGATGTCCGCGCCCGTGGTGGTGCAGGAGGCATTCACGGCGCCGTCGCTGGCCGCTGCGGCCATCGCGGCGGTGCCGGCGAGGAGGAGGGGAGAGAGGCAGAAGACGCCGATGGCGGCGACTACGCCCTTCAATCCGGCCCGCCTTCCGGCGGGCGGTGGCCGGTCGGCGGCCGGTTTTGAGGCAGGGGCGGGTAGGGGTGCGTCACAGCGGGGTCCTTGGAAGTGAAGTCCCGGCCGCGCATGCGCAGTTGTGGAAAGGGTGCGGCGGCCGGTGGTGAGCGAATCTCAGTGCCTGGCGACGGGGGCGAGTTGACGCTCGCACCCGTGCGCCGGAAGTCGGGTCAGGTGTGCCGGGGCAAGGGGACACCTCCACGAAGGCAGGGGCGGGGGTGAGAGCCATCGGCGGTGTTCGCCGGGCAGTTCCAAAACAGTAAGGGCGGATCCCCGGTTGCCGAAATCGTTCGTGATCAAGGCTTGATTTCAAGGATTTTGGCGGCGATAGCGCTCAACCGGGGATCGTGCCCTACAGTTTTGGCTCCTCCCCTCGCCACCCCGCCGTGCGGACCGCGATGCCCTCTGCCCGCATCCGGTCCTGCGGGGCTTCCCGGCGAGCCGGAGCGCTTCTCCCTCACCTCGCCCGACCCGAATTGGGGTACCCCTTTTGGCTTTTTCCCTGCACCAGGGCGACGCGCTCAGCGTCCTGGCCGAGCTGCCGGACAACTGCGTCGACTCCGTCATCACCGACCCGCCGTACAACAGCGGTGGCCGGACCGCGAAGGAGCGCACCTCCCGCAGCGCGAAGCAGAAGTACACCTCCGCCGACGCCCAGCACACGCTGCCCGACTTCACCGGCGAGAACATGGACCAGCGCAGCTACGGCTTCTGGTTGACGCAGATCATGACCGAGGCCCACCGGCTGACCAAGACCGGCGGCACCGCGCTGCTGTTCACCGACTGGCGTCAGCTGCCGATCACCACGGACGCGATCCAGGCGGCCGGCTGGCTGTGGCGGGGTGTGCTGGTCTGGCACAAGCCGCAGGCCAGGCCGCAGAAGGGCCGCTTCACGCAGAACTGCGAGTTCATCGTGTGGGCCAGCAACGGGCCGATTGACGCCGCGCGGAACCCGGTCTACCTGCCGGGCCTGTACAGCGCCTCGCAGCCCTCGGGCAAGGAGCGGCAGCACATCACGCAGAAGCCCGTCTCGGTCATGCGTGAGCTGGTGCAAATCGCTCCGCCGGGCGGCACTGTGCTCGACTTCACCTGCGGCTCGGGCTCGACCGGAGTTGCGGCCCTGCTGGAGGGCCGTGACTTCATCGGCGTCGAGAAGACCAGCCACTATGCGCAGATCGCGAATGATCGGCTCACCGAGACACTGCAACAGACCCTGACCCAGGACGACTTCACCCTGACAGCCTGAGTCTCTATGCCTCCGTGTGGCACGGCATGGGTGCTGGTGTCAGTACGCCTTTGCCGTGCCGCGCACGGGGGTTATAGCACCGGATCCCCGGTTACCGAAACCGGGGATTGTCCGGATGGTTGGAGCCGTAATTCACGCCATCGGCTGCGGCTTCAAGGAGGCCCTTTTTCGTGCCTGAATCCATAAACCCCCCGGAGGACGGGGCCACGGAACCGGTCCGGCTTCCGGAATCCGATCTGGAGAGCATCGAGGCGAGCGTGCGCAAGCTGCTCGATCAGTCAGCCGAGCAGGCGCGGCAGCTCGACAGCCTCGCGTCCGCGCCCGCGCCGTCGGCTTCACCGTTCGGTGCCTTCGGGATGCCGGGATTCGCCGGCATGCCGCAGCAGCCCGCGCCGCCCGAGCCCCGCCCGATCCTGGAGCTGGAGGGCGAGGAGTACGAAGACGAACTCGACGCCTTGTCGGACTGGGTGGATGATTTCCTCATCCGGGTCTACTGCGCGGAGGTCACCACCGCCGCCCCGTGGTGCGAGCAGTGGCAGGAGCACGATGACGTCGTCGCCTGGCTCCATGCCCTGTGGCTGGCCTACCAGCAGCACAAAGACCCTGAAGCCGGGCCGGCCGGGCTGTTCGTGTGGCACCGGGACTTCCTCACCCACGCCATGGCCGCCGTCCGGGCTCCTGGCGGACCGTTGTCGGCGTGCATGACGGATCCGGACCGGCCCGCCCACCGCCTGCTGCCTGGCCCCCGGCCCTCGATTCGATCTTCAAGCTCCGCTGCCGAGGAGCCGAAGGAAAGCGACGGACCGGACCGGGCAGCCGGATGACCGGGCCCGAGATGCGGCCGGCCTTCGGCCTCTCTTTCAACCCCCGAGCCCTGACCGACCTCCTTCAAGCCCCCGGCGACATCCGTGACCTGGCCCTCGCCCAGCTCCAGGACGTTGTCAACGCCCGTCTGTTCGGGGCCAAGTTGACCCGGGAACTCGCCGGATGCCGCAAGATCTACGTCGACCACCGCAACGCCTGGCGCATCGTCTACGCCCAGCGACCGGCCCCCGCGAACTCCACGTACCGCACCGAGATCCATGTGGTGGCCGTACGCCCGCGCGAGGCGCACGACGTGTACGACACCGCCCGAGCCCGTCTCGGCATGACCCGGCAGCCGATGAGCACCCGGACCCACGCCGCCCGTACCCGTTCTCCGCAGCTGGGCACGCGGCAGCCGATCCCCAAGCCGGCACCGCCGCTGTATGCGATGCCCGGCCTTCCCCAACTTGCCCCCTCCTCGACCCTGAAGGGCCCCGTTCGTTGACGCAGTTCCCCACCCTGATCGACCAGGTCGCCACCGCCGTGCTGGCGCCGGCCCCGGTCGCCGAGAACCCTCACCACCGCGCCATCCTCGACGTGTTCGCCGAGGTCCAGGACCTCGACCGGCAGCTCGCCAGCCTGTCCGGCGACGAGCTGCCCGAGGGAGTCAGCGCCTCCGAGCAGTTCGACAAGCTCACCAGCGTGCTGATCGAGCGCATGGCGGCAGGAGCTGAGCTGAACGCCCTGCTGTCCACTACCTGCTGCTGCGCCGCCGCGTACGAACCCGACGAGGAGCCTGCAGACGAGCCGGTCGATGACGGGGGACCGGAGTTCGACCCCGACCTTGATTTCGATCCCGCTCTGGAGCCCGACTTCGAGCCTGACTTCGACCCCGACCTGGAGGACGACTTCGAGCCCGACTTCGAGGATTTTGAGGCGCACGCGCCCGAGCACGACGGCGTGTTCCGCCCGAGCCGTCCGAAGACGATCGTCCACGCCTGCCTGGATGCCTTCGACGCCTTGGCGGCCCCGGAATACGTCACCACCACCGATCTGGTCGCGTACTTGCGCGATCTGCCCGGCGAGGCCGAGGAGCGCCGGCCGTATGCCGACATCACTGCGGTCCGGCTTGGCCGGCTCCTGCTCCCGTTCGGCGTTCGGCCCCGCAAGCCCCGTGCTGCTGACGGCAGCCGCTACACGGCCTACCGGCGCAGTGACCTGCTGGCCGCACGTCCCAACTGGTCCTGCTGACGCACCCCGCCTGGCACGTACGCGGCCGGTAACGGCCGCAGGCTGGGGCCTGAAGCGTTGCCCGTGGCCTGGCCAGGGCACCGGCGTCGCCCTGGCCCGGCAGGCAGCCCCGAGCGGCCCCCATGCTCCGGCTCCTCGACTGCTTGGGACCGACGCAGCACCCCGGTGACACGGTCTGTCCGTCGAGGTCCGCGTCGCCCTGGATCCGCACGGCCCGCGGGCCTTCGCTCGCTGACAAGAACCGCTCCGTTATGACCTCCACCCCCGCACCCGCTCCCGCCCGCAAGACGCTGACCGCCCTCGATCACCGCATCGAGACCGCGGTGGGCCAGACGATCGAGCAGCTGTGGCAGCACCGCGACCGCGGCCTGCTGGACGCCGCGCGCAGCGCTTTGGTCGATGCCCACCGCGACCTCGTCAAGGCCGAGACAGCGGTTACCTTCTACCGCGTCCTGCTCGCCCGCCTCGCCTCCGGTGAATTCCCGGTCGACCAGGCCCTGCTCGCCCGGATCGACCGCACCATGGATCAGCTGGCGGAAGCCGTTGGCGAGCGCGACGCCCAACAGGCCATGGTCCAGGCCACGCTGGAACCGATCGAGACCGCTGCCCCTCCCCAGCACCCACGGCACGTGTCCACGTCGGACCTCGCGGCCCTGCTCGCCATCACCCAGGGCGCCAAATTGCACGAGCACCTGCTCACCCGGCGACTGGCCGTGGCAACGTCCTCCCGCACGCGCATCTCCTACCACCAGCTGCAGCGCCTGGAGAAGGCCGGCCTCGTCCACCGCGACACCTCCCACCCGGTGCACGCCGGCCAACCCGTCACCCTCACCGACGCCGGCCGGGCTGTCCTAGCCGCCCCACGCCCGGCCGGCCCACCGGGCACCACGCCCCCGCCCGTCCCAGGAGCGCCGGCAGCCCTCGCGCGCCCCCGTCGCTGAGTGGCCCAACGGGCCGTGCGCAGATGCCAACGGCCTCGTCGAACCGAAAGTACCGATGCCCCACCACGAACCCGACTTCCGCCTCGACGGCTACGACGCCGTCAACGACCACGTCGCCGAACTGTTCTCGCACCACATCGAAATCGAGAGCGACATGCTCACCGTGCTCGCCGAGCACCACACCGAGGACGCCGAGCACAGCTTCTACGTGATGCACAACGGGGCCGTCACCTGGGGCATCCCCGGAGAGCCCCAGATCGTGGCCCTGCACCTCAAGCGCGACACGGATGCGCGCACCTTCCGCTTCACGCACGAGATGCTCCCGCTGCCGTCCATGGCCCAGTCCTGGCTGATCGCCCGTGGCTGCCCCGAGGAGAAGATCCTCCTGCCCGACGGCATGGGCACCACGCCCGCGGATCAGTCCACCCGCGCCCTGGAGGCGCGAGTGCGCAGCGACGGCGACCACTTCGCCCTGCTCACCAGCTACACCTACGACAGCGAGCCGATGCAGACCACCGTGATGCTGCGCGCGCTGGATGAGCGGGCACCCCTGCCGTTTCGCGTGCTGCTGGAAGAAGTAGACACCGATGCCTGGACGCACACGCTGCGTGAGGGGGGTTTCGCCACCTTTGAGGCCGCCACCCAGTGGTGGGAAGCGCACTGGCGCGGCGAGGACGTGCCGCTGCCCAGCGCGTCGCCGGCGGCCCGCCACACCGCGGCGGCATCTGCCGTCCGCGCACTCCCCGCTCGCCCGGCTCCACCTCGCGGACCGAGTCGCTGAATTCGCCGCTCCCCGCCGCTGCGCATTGCCCGGCCCGGAGAAATGCCGTCCGCGCCGCGTAAGGCGGCGCGGAACATAGCACCCAATCCCCGGTTACCGAAACCAGGGATTCTCCGGATTCTTGTTCTCGACCCGCACGGCATCTGCCGGGGTCTCTTTCCCGCATTCCCTCACTCCTTGGCATGGAGGCCAATTCCCGATGCGCTCCACCCGTTTCGTTGCCTCTGCCGCTGTCCTGGGTGCGCTGGCGCTCCCGCTCGTGGCTGCCACGACCGCGAGTGCCGCACCGGCCCAGGCCCCGGCCACTGCACTGTCCAGCCAGTGTGACCGGCTTGGACCGTGGGTGATCGGCACGAAGGCCGTGACCATCCGTTCGAACGCGACCACCAAGTCCACTGCTGTCGGCGTGCTGTACCGGGGGCAGAAGTTCACCGTCCATAAGACGAGCGGCAACTGGCACTACATCACCGACAAGAAGACCGGCGTCACGGGCTGGGTTTCCGGCACCTACGTCTATCGCACCGTCTACACGTGCATCGACATCTAGCCCTGGCGCACCACCTCGCCTTGCGGCGCTGAATTCAGCAGTCCGACGGCCTCATTGGGCGGCCAGCAGGCGGCAACCCCGTGACGGATCCGAACGAGAGGAGATTTGCAGTGCCTGACGGCATCGAGGACGTGATGGGTTTCATCGCCCAGAGAATCGAGGACCGCTTCCAGGTGCCGCTCGCCGACCTGCGTCGGGCGGTGGCTGCGGCGCCGCAGGCCAACCCGGAGGCAACCAGCGTCGTGCACTGGCACGGCCTGCTCGCCGAAGCCCAAGCCGTGTTGGAGAAGGCAGAAGACGCACTCGTTGACGTGCTTCGCACCACGCCGGGCGAACTCGACGACCCGGCCATGGAATTGGCCCATCAGGTCAACGCCGCCGTCGCCGTGCGCGACGGCCGGGCGATGGTCGTCAACTACCTCCTGGACCCCAACGCTCCCGGCAAGCAAGGCCCCGGCGCCTGGCGTGGCGCTTCCCCGGCCGCCCGCCGCGCACCGGCGCTGCCCACCACCGCTCCGGTGCTGCCGAGCACCCAGGCCGTACCGGTGCGAGGGGCGATGCGGTGAGCGTCGCACAGAAACCCACCAGCCGGGACCAGGTGCTGGAGCAAGCCTTCGGCGCCCCTGTCACGGAGCTGTACGCGCAGGCGGTGAGCCCTGCTGCCTACGCGGCACTCCAGCGCGCGCTGGAACTGCGCAGCTTCCTGGCGCTGGCCGAAGAACAGGTGGCCCGGGTACGCGAACGCGTCCACGACGCCACCGCCGCCGACCGCGACATGGGCGAGCTGTCCGCCGACGACCTGCGCATGGACGCGGCCTGGCTGGAGGCGGCTCTGGCCGGCCGCGAGGGATATGCCGTCGCACTCGATGACCTGCTGCGGACCATGCCCCCGGTCAGCGAACACTCCCCGCGGCCCGCGCAGTTCACCCAACCCAAGATCACCGCCACTGCGCCCGCCCCGGCATCCGTGCGTGCCGGAGCGGCGCCGGCCCGACGTCCGTGAAAGCCCCGCCGATTGCCCCAGCCCCACGCCACCGCGCACTCCGCCTCCCAGATCATCGCCCAGCGCATCGAGCAGCTGTACGGGCAGCCGCTCGCCCACCTCGAAGCCCTCGCCGAGACCAACCCCCGTGACAGCATGCTCGCCGCCCTGACCGGCACCCACACCGAGCTGGCACTCGCCGAACGCAACATCGCCTTCCAGAGGGACCGCCTGCGCGAACTCGCCTCCTCCGAGCGTGAGATCGGCCGCTTCGAAGCCGGTCACATCCTCGACTGCGCACGCCGCCTCGCCGACTCCGTCGCCGCCCGCGACGCCTACGCCAAAAGCGTCGGCGCAGTTCTGGGAGGACTGCGACGCATCTCCGGCCCGAACACACACCCCCCGGCTGCGCCCGCACCCGCCACCCCGGCGCCGGCCACCTCCCGTACCCGCTGACCTGCCCGCACCGCTTGAGGAGTCCCTCCCCCTTGGCCACCACCGGTCTGCCCCGCACCACCTTGAACGATCTCTCGCGCGTCACCGAGAGCCTGGAGATGCTCGCCCCGCGCTGGAGCGTGTGGGCGCTGATGACCCTTTCCTCCCAGCCGCTGCGCTACGCGGAGATCAAGTCCCGGCTGCCGTGGCTCCACGACGGCCAGCTCCACCCCAGGCTGCGCCACCTCACCGACGCCGGCGTCGTCGAGCGCACCGAGTACGCCCCGCGTCACGTCACCTACGGCCTCACCCGCCGTGGCGCCGAGTTGATGCCCGTCCTCACCGTGATCGCCACCTGGGGCGATGCCCACCTGGAGAAGGACCTCGTCCGCAACAAGACCACCGGCGAGATGGAGCCCGAGCGCATCCCGGCCGCCGAGAACGTCGAAGACGCGCTCACGCTGATCAGCCCCCGGCACGCCACCCCGATCCTGTGGACCCTCAAGTCCCATGGCGCTGCGACCGCCAAGACACTGGCGGTCGAGGCCATGCCCGGCTACGGACTGACCGCCGTCTACAAGCCGCTGGACCGGCTGGTCGCCGACGGCCTGGTCACGGCCACCGGCACCGGCGATTTCCAGCTGTCCGCCAGTGGCCAGGCCCTCGCCCCCGTCTTCCAGACGGTCTCGGCCTGGGCGGGTGGACGACCGCTCGCCGACGCTGGCGCCCACCCGCTGTGGGGCCAGGGCCCTGCCCCGTCTCAGGCCCGCTCCGCCCCCTGGGCTACCACCCAGACGCGTCTGCCGGCGCCCACGGCCCCCGCCGTGCCGGCCGCCGTCCCGGCGCTGGCGACCACGCCTCCGGCGAGCACCGCGTGGAAGGCCAGCGACCTGTTCTCCCACCAGATACCCGCCCGACCCATCGCTCCGGCAGGAGGCCCGCGTCGATGACCACCCCGGAGATCCTCCACCACCCGCACGCGCGCCGAACGATCACCGCCCTGTCCTCGGCGGGCCTGATCCGGCTCATCAGCGAGATCGACGACAACGGCCCGGTCAGCCGCGGCAGCCTCGGCGGCACGTTCGACGACCTCGCCCGCCACCAGCTGCGCCGCGCACTCGAAGCCGCCCGCGACGTCGGCGTGGTCTGCGCCGACGAAGAAGCCCAGCCGGCCCGCTACCGGCTCACTCGCAGCGGCGAGGACCTTGCCGAGGTGTACGACACCGTCGCCCGTTGGGCCCGCACCCACCAATACCCCAGCCACAGCGGTGATTTCGTCACCCGCGTCCAGAGCACACTTCAGCTCCTGGCCCGCGTGCCGGACACGCATGAGGACCCGGGAGACGATGGTGCGAAGGGCCGACTGGAGGCTTTGAGTGCGGTGTTGGGCCCGAACGCGGCGCGTGCTCTCGACGTCCCGCGGGTGGCACTTGCCGCCTGGTTCCAGGAGCACCCTCACGCCCTGCGCCAGACGCAGACCCGCTCCCACCACGCGGCGGACGAGACGGAGCACGCTGCGTGAGATCCCGCGTCGGACCCCGGCACGCCCGCCGGCCGGTGTCCACCCTGCTGCGCGGCATCTACCTGCCGCGCAGCATGGACGCCGCCGCGTTCGCGATGACGACGTACGGCATCCCGCTGCTGGTGCTGGCCACCACCAACTCCGCGGCCCTGACCGGGGCTGCGTTCGCGCTGGAGTGGATCCCGCGCCTGGGGGCGTTCGCCATCGCCGGGGCCCTGGTCGACCGCCACGGCACCACCACTGTGCTTCGCTACGCCTCGGCGGCGCGAGCCGTGGTCGTCCTGGCCGCAGCCCTCGTCCTGTCGGCGCAGGCAGACGGGATCGGGACGACGGTCACCGTCATGCTGCTCGCCGCGTCCACCGGCGTGCTCACCGAGTTCTCCTACATCGCGGCCGAAACCGCGGGCGGGGTGGCCAGCCGCGAGGCCGGCGACCGCGCTCACCGCGTGCAGTCCGTGCTGCTCGGCATTGACCAGGGGGCGACCCTGGCCGGACCGGCGCTTGCCGCACTGCTGCTCCAGTGGGCCGGGACTGCCGGGATGCTCACCGCGATCGCCGGATTCTCGCTGCTCGCCAGTGCCCTCGCCCCCCGCCGCCACCAGCGGGAGAGGACCGGTGCGGGGGAGTCCGTGCTGCAAGGACTGCGCACCGGCTGGTCGACCCTGAAGTCGCTGCCCGCCCTCGGCTGGCTGGTGACCGGAGTGACCGTCTCGAACCTCGCCGTGGGCCTGCTGCAGGCTGCCGCCCCGGTGATCGTCGTCAGGCAGCTCGGGCACTCCACCGCCGATGTCGGCCTGGTCTGGTCGGCCGCCGCCGTCACCTCCCTCGCGGCGGTCGCCGCATGCCGCCGGGCCATCGACCGCTGGGGCCTGTGGCCGGTCGGCGCCGTCTCAGCCGCGATCGCCGCCTTCGCGTGCCTGGCCGTCTCGCTCACCCACACCTACAGCGTCTATCTCGCGCTGATCGCCGTCCTCATGGCCGGCGAAGGCGGCCTGACCGTCGTGCTGCGCACCCTGCGCTCCCACCTCATCCCTGCCCAGGTGTTCGGCGCCACCTTGTCGCTGACGATCCTGCTGCTCCTGCTGCCCTACCCCGTCGCCGGCGTCCTCGTCGCCGCCGTGCCGCCCGCCCTGCTCGGCCCCGTGATCACCGGATGTGCCGTCCTGCAGGCCCTGGGGCTGTTCACCTCCTTCGCGCGCCTGCGCACCACGCCTGGCCTGCGCGCCTCCTTCGCCTGACCACTCCGGTCGCCCTGCTGCTCACCCACCGCTCGCCCCTTGGAGACTCTGCGATGCCCACGCCCCACGCACTCGCCCACCACAGCGCCTTGCCGGTGGCCCGTCCGTCGTTCCGCGCAGGGTCGAGGCCCGCGCTCACCGACCGTTTCCTGGCTTTCGACGCTGAACACCCCTACGTCTACCGGGCCTTGGAGCGGTTGACGGCCCAGCGGCTGGCGGCCGGGGCGACCCGCGTCGGATTGAAGGCGTTGTTCGAGGACCTGCGCTGGCAGCTTCCCGCGGGCGTGCGCGGCCTGAACAACAACTTCACCGCCCTGTACGCGAGGAAGTTGATCGAGGACCACCCCCACTGGGCCTCCGCTTTCGAGCTGCGCCGCCGCCGCACAGCCTGACCCGGCCGTCGCCGCCTTGAACTCCCTTTCCCTCTCTTACTGTTTGGAGCGCTCTTTTGCCCTCTCGTCCCGTCGTCCTGGTCGTCGCTGCTGCTGATATGGAGGCGCAGGCGTACCGCGGATACTGCCTGGAGAATGTCGCCGCGCACTACGACGTCGTCCTGATCTGCGGTGCCGAGCCGACCTGGGAACGCGAGTTCCTCCTCGACTGGGAGGTCGCCGACCCCACTGATCAAGCGGCGCTGTCGGCGGCAGGCCGCGCACTTGCCGAGCGGCACGAGCTTGCCGGGGTGATGACGTGGACCGAGTGGTATCTCGTCCCCGTCGCGCGCTTGGCCCGCCAGCTCGGCCTGCGCACCACCGCGCCGGAGGCACTCCAGGGCTGCCGCAACAAGAGCACCTCCCGCGTTCTGTTCGCTCGCCACGGCGTGCCCTCCGCAGCCTCCGTGAGCGTGGCAACCAAGGGCGAGGCAGCCGACGCAGCGCAGCGCGTCGGCTACCCGGTCGTCCTCAAGCCCGCCTCGCACGCAGCCAGCATCGGCGTCATCCGCGTCAACGCCCCCGACGAACTGCCCGGCGCGTACGCCTTCGCAGCCCAGGCCGCCGGCCAGGGGGTGGAGAGCACGCGGGTCCTGGTCGAGGAGTACCTCGACGGACCGGAGGTGAGCGTCGAGTGCGTCACCTACCGGGGGCAGACCACCGTGGTCGCCGTCACCCGCAAGACCGTCGGCATGCCACCGTTCTTCGAGGAACTGGCGCACGTGGTCGACGCGAGCGACCCGCTGCTCGCCACCGTGGCCCCGGTCGCCGTCGCGGCCCTGGACGCCCTCGGCGTCTCCGACGGGGTCAGCCACGTAGAGATGCGCCTGGTCGACGGCCGCCCCCACCTGATCGAGGTCAACGCCCGGATCGCCGGCGACATGATCGGCCACCTCGTCCACCTGGCTACCGGCGTGGACCTGGCGCGCGCCGCCGCCGACATCGCCTGCGGCCAGGCCCCCGACCTCACCCCGACCCGCAGCCAGGCAGCGGCGATCCGCCTGATCTACCCCGCCTACTCCGGCACCCTCACCGCCCGCCACGTCGACGCCGAGTTCGCCGCCCGTGCCGACTGGCTGGAGCGCGTCTGCTTCCAGCGCCAGGCCGGCGACCAACTCGTGCTGCCGCCGCAGGGCGACATGTTTAGCGCGCGCATCGGCTTCCTGATCACCACCGGCCCCACCGCCGCCGACGCCCAGGCACGGGCCACCGAGGCGTACCGGCACCTGACCATCCAGCTCACGCCCAGCGTCCCCGCGTAACCGCTGCCCGCTCGACCCACCCCGAGCCTCCCGGCCCGCCGCGCCCGCCTCGTACGCGATGGCCACCCGCTGAATCCGTGCCCCGAACCTGACGGATGTACCCATGACCGACCCCGACACGATCGACGGAGACGTCTACGTCTCCCCGCGCTACCTCGCCGGCAGTACCGCCATCGGCGACCCGGCCCTTGAACCGCTGCTCGCGCTCGGCTGGGAGCTGCACCATGATGACCTCGCCAACGCCTATCTGACAGCCCCCGACCGCAATGTAGGTTCTCATTTGTCGGGTCGTGCTGGGGTGGATTGAGCTGGAGCGTCTGACCACGTTCTCAGCGGCTTGTCGGCGCCGATTCTCACGGAGTTTTCGTTTTCTTCGACATGGTGCTTCTCGCGCCGCAGGCTGTCTCGCGGATGGCTTGGATTTCGGGACGAGCCAGGTCACGTAGGAGTGCTGCCCCGCGACCTGTGAGCTTTATCGGTCTGGCGGCGGTGGCTCGGTGCAGGAGTTGGGTTCCGATGGAGCGCTCGAGCTGGCGGAGCTGGTGGACGAGTGCGGAGGGCTCCACGCCGAGGTGGCGGGCCGCGGCGTGGAGGTTGGGGAACGCGGCGATGGTTTGGAAGCGGGCGAGCCGCTGCCAGCCGGTCGCTTTGCCGTCTACTGCTCGGCGGATGTCGTGTGGGAGGGTGTCGTCCCAGGTGATGAGCCTGCTGGGCAGGCTTCCAGTCCCCGGCGGGCGCGTCGTGATGCCGTAGCGGTGCAGACTGCGTTGAATCGTGGACGTGCCGACGCCCCGCATGTGGGCGATGTCTGCGATGGAACGTTTCCGGACGAGGTACTGATCGGCGAGCCAGTCGACGTCGATAGGGATGGGATCGACGCCGTGCCGCAAGGCGATGCCGGCGTCTTTCGCGCACTGGCTGAGGCGATTGCGGTTGTGGCCGGTCTCGTGAGCGATCCGGCGCAATGGCTTTCGGGCGGAGAGGTATTCGCGTTCGAAAAATTCCCGGGTCGGAGGTGTCCAACTGTCCGGCGGTGAGGAGTGTTTGAGGACTTGACGGATGTGGAAGGCGCTGGTGCCGAGCTCGGTTGCCGCGCTGCGCAGGGGCCTCTGCTCGACGATCACGAGGCGATGGAGTGCGGCGCGGTCGACGTCCTCGGGAGTGCGACCGGGAAGTTGCAGTTGCCCGCAGCATCGGTCGGGTGGGTGCCAGGCGACCGGCTCGTCGATGCCCAGACGTTGGAGCACTGCTGCCGCGTGCTCGGTCAGGGCCTGGTGTTGAGGTGCGGTCAAGGTTGACGTGAACTTCAGGTACTGGCCTCGATCCCGAACGGAACGCAGCGTCAACGGGTGACGGGGGTAGTTCAGATCGTTCCCGGTCAGGAGTTGGTTCACGTATCGCTGGGCGTTGAGGAGTCTGCGGGCCCGGCCCTGTTGTGCGCCGGTCAGGCGGCAGAGTCGTTGCCACTCGGTTGCGGTGATGGCCTCGGCCGGGATCACTTCGCGGCGTCGTTGGTAGTCGATGGGGCTGCCGTGTTCGTCGAGGTAGTCGGCGAGGTGGCAGATCACGGCAAAGATCTGCTGGTGCCCCTGCGCGGCCAGCGCCCGCAGCGAGAAGGTGAGACGCCTGCGCAGGTAGGGGTGGAGATGCGCAGTGATGGCGGCGGTGTTGCGGGTGGGAGCGCCGGGGATCAGTAGGCAGGCGGAGACGGCGGCGCGGAAGCTGTCGACGAGCACGTGTGGGGAGGCCAGCAGCCGGATCGTCCAGTGTGGCCACAACAGTTGCGGGATGTGACGGGCGCGGGCAGCGGACGGGTCGGTGACGGGTGGGGGAAGGGCGGCGCTGGCGACGCACGAGCGTAGCCGGAGCCGGTCGAAGCTGCGGAAGTTCGGGTCCGCGGCGCGCAGGAACCGTGCTTGCGTCTGAGTTGACAGACGGGGCCAGTGCTGCGCGGCCATGCCGCTGGGACAGGCCCATGTTGGTCCGCCGGCGCGGTGGAGCAGGTCGCGGATCCGGGCGATGGCCTGGTGATCACCTGTGTCGAGCAGGGGGCGGGCGTATGTGGTGATCAGGCCGGCCACGGCGGCGTCCAGGGGCCGCAGCCGCCACGGGATGGCGTCGGGATGATGGTGCTGGTGCCATGCTTTTTCGATCACCGGCCCCAGCGCCCGGACCTCGGCGGTGGTCAGCTGGCGCAGCAGCCAGCCCGTGAGGAGGTGAAGGTCCGCAAAGACGCGGGCCGCGGTTTCGAGCGCCGGTGAACCGCCGTGACTCTCGGCGGTGTTCAGCACAGTGTCGATCCATTCTTGGGCGGCCAGCAGGGGATGGCCGCTTGCCAGCGCGGTGGCCGGTGCGTCGGAGAGGGGATGCAGGCAGGTGCGTCCGGCTGTCCATGCGGTGCAGACTCCCGGTGGGCGCAGGCTGGTGCGGCAGGCCGACGCCGTCCGAGGGTAGGCGTGGCAGGCCGGGCAGGTGTCGTTGAGTATCACGCGGTGGCGGGTGCAGGCGAACACCCAGGGCATGCGCCATCGCAGCAGCCACCGGCCGTCGCGTTCGGATAGACATGCGGGGCAGTAGCGGGAGGCCCGTGCGCGTTGTGGACCAAGAGGGAGCGCCGGGTTGAGCACGGCCTGATCCAGGCATCGGTGGGCGAGACCGGCCTGTTGCTCGACGTCGCGCAGCGCCTCGGACGGGATGCTCGTCACCAGAGCGTGGCTGCGCACCTGTCCCCGGTCGGGGAGCGGGAGGTGCAGTGCGGTGGCCATGGCCTGCACCGTCAGGCCGTTGCGGCGGGCGAGGGCTTCCAGCCAGCTGTCCAGGCCCTCGCCGGGCAGCAGCGCAACGCGCAGCGGCAGGATCCTGCGGGGTGTGGCGGTGCTGGTCATGAATGTACCGAGGCTGCGCTGGTGCGTTCTTGGGCCGCGGCCAGATGGCGGCGGGCCTGTTCGGAGGCTTCGTCGATCCGGATGGTGCTCAGCAGGTCGGCGGTGAGGGCCTCGGCCCTGGTGCGGATCGCCTTGAAGCAACCGCGCGTGATCAATGTGATGAAGGAGCCGATGTGGCCGGTGGTGCGCTCGAAGAGATAGTCGGCGAGGTCGGTGAGCATGCCCGGTTGCTGCCGGGCCAGGACGAGTTGGCGCTCAGTGCTTTTGAGAAGACCGAGCCAGGCGCGTCGTGCGCTGCGGCCGTCCAGGTGGAAGGGCGGGACCTCAAGTCGGGTCCATCGGCGGGCGGTCTGCGCGAGGGCGGCATCCTCACCCAGCAGCCCTTCGGCGAAGAAACGGCGCTCGGCGAGGCCGACGCCGATGTAGATGAAGGTGACCGGCAGCTCGTTGGCAAGCCACTTCAAATGGTTGCTGACGGCCAGACCGTCGCGATGGTGGGGATCGATGAAGTGCAGGTCGTCGATGAGCCCGACGCGGGTGTGACACGACAACACGCAATCCAGCGCATGGCTGGCCAGTTGAGCGGCGCTTGCCCGGCCGGTGGCCGGATGTCCGTAGAAGTCGCAGATCATGCGGTTCAAGGTGCGCAAGGTGGTGTTCGAGGTCAGGCCGACCCGGAAGACCGGGATGTGTTCATGACCCTCGCTGGTGACCGGGCCGAGCCGGTGCATCTGCTGGCGGTCGAACGCGCGCGCAAAGGTGTTGGCGATGGTGGTCTTGCCCAGGCCGGGCAGTGCGTCGATGACCGCGGCACCCCTCACCCGGTCGGGATCTTGCCGGTTACTGGCCACGATCTGCTCCAACTCCTCGTGGACAGCGGCCAGCTGCGGCGTCTGCACGGTACCGAAGTTCGCGTGCCAGTCGTGCCGGGCCTCGTCGTACTCCTCCCGCGCTGCCGAGCCCAGGGCGGACAACTGCCGGACCGAGAGGAGTTCCGGGCGCTGACGTGGCAGTGCCTCCACGTACTGGCGCCAGCCCTCCTTGCGGGACAGACTGAAGAACGCCCGGCTCATTCGATGACCTCGAACGCGTCGGCGTAGAAGTCCTCGTCATCAACGTCGTCGAACAACTCCTCGTCCCGGTCGTCGTCACCTGCCACCAGGTCGGCACTGCCGGTTGCGGCGACCGGCACTGCGGAGTCGACCAGGGTGGGCAGGGCGACGCGTTCGGCGGCGATCCGGGCAGCGATGCGCTTCTCACGCCGGTCGGCGACCTCCCCCTGGCTCCAGCGGGCCAGCAGCGCGGCAAGGCCGCGGGCCGGATCCGCCTCGCAGTTGGATCCGGTGGCCAGACGCCGGGCATACTGTGCGGCCTCGGTGCTGAACGGGCCCTCCAGCAAGGGAGCGTGTTCCCACCACAGTCGGTGCCAGGAGGAGTCGGCGGGGTCGTGGAAGTACACGCACCGCACATCATCGGGGTTGACCCGGATCGGCCACTTTCCCGCCAGCGTGCCGCCGTAGGGGCTGGTCGAGCCGCGGTAGGGGTCCAAGGCCGGGCCGTTGTAGCGCAGTCCGTGCACTTCAACGCCGTAGTGCTGGATCGTGCGCGGCACCACCTGCAGGAAGTCGTAGGCCAAGCCCGAGCAGGCAGGGATCCGCAAGACGCCCGCTTTCGCCACCCCGATCGCGAACATCTCGCTCGGGGAGAGCTGCAGCGTGGGCCATTGCGGCACCACCAGCCCGGAGTGCTTGGCGTGGTGGTAGACCTCGCGAATCCATTCGCGGATCAGGTCCTCCAACTCGTGCAGGAAATAGAACGCCTGGTCCTCGATCCGCTCGCCACGGCTGTAGATGTCCGGTCCCTTGTAGGCGGGCAGATGCTGGATCAGGCCCTCGCGCAAGGTCCGGAAAAATCTCTCCACGGTCGGTTTATCCGTCGGCTTGTAAGGCTGGGCAGGCTGCACGGACACTCCCAACCGGGCACAGATGCCGATCACATGCGCAGAAAGGAAGGCCCGCCCGTGGTCGACGACCAGCGTCTCCGGCGGACACACCCCCGCCTCAAGCCCGCCGCTGGTCTCGGTGAACACCAGATGCTGCGGGATGCCGTGGTAGGGCAGCGCGCTGTCCAGCTCCTGCACGGCCGGAGGCGCCATGGTCTGGTAGAGCACCCCGGCGACGTCGACCGCCTTGGTCGACACCGGCGTCAGTCGCAGGCCCAGCACACAGCGGGAGAACAGATCTTGGGCGACGGTCAGTTGCACCGGCAGCCACCGGCCGGTCACCGGCTCCATCGCGTAGACGTCCAGATCCTGCGTATCCAGCACCACGTACTCGCCCGGCCGACTTGCCCGCAGCCGCCCATAGGTCCCGCTCGGCCGGGCCGCGATCGACCGGCGCCCCGCAGCACTGCCCGACACCGCGTTCGTCCCCGCCGTCCACTCTGCCAGCCGCCGAAACGCTGTGGCCTGCGACGGCATCGGCACCACCCCGGGCCCGTGCACCTCCTCCACGCGCCGAGCAGCCTGCTCCAAGACAGCGCGGCGCGTCGGCGTGGAGGCCGTCACCCTCTGGGCCAGCACCCACCGCACGGCCTCCTCCCACCGCGGATCCACCCGCGTCCCCCGGCCGCGCACCGAGCGAGCATCCACCAGCCCCGCCTCACCGCTGGCCTGGTACTCCGCCGCCCACCGCTCCACCGTCCGCGCCGTCACCCCCAACTCCTCGGCCTTCGCGCGATACCGGTCCTTGAGCGACCGGGCCGGATCAAACTGCGGGCGCGGCTCACCTGCGGCAGCACCGGCCCGGTAACCGCTGCGGAAACCGGTCAGCACCTCCCGCACATGCTCCGCCCGCTCCCGCACCGCCGCCAACTGGTCCTGCGGCACCGCGGCCAACACCACCCCCGCATCAGCCCCAGCCCCACCCTCGTCGGCCGGCACATCGGCCAGCGGCCGGGCCCGGGCTGCCAGGTGTCCCACCGACACCGTCGTGAACTGCCCCGTCGCCGAGACCTTCAGCACCGCACGGACCCCGTCGAGCTGGACCACCTCCGCCGCCTGCCCGTCCAGCAGCAAGTCGGCCCCCGGGAACAGCGACAGGACGCGCACCGTCACCCTGCCTCCCCGGCTTGGCGTACTGCCGTTGCCGTTCCCAAAGGGGAGGACAGATCCGCAACCAGACGGCCCGACCACAGCAAGTGCAGCACCACCGGCCGCACCAGCGGCGCAGCATGGGCTCCCGCCAGGACGCGTTCGATCCCGCCGATCGTCTGCTGGTCACCCACGCACTCAAGCACCGCAGGGACGAGTCCTTCATCGATCAGCGACCGGCGGCGGTAGCCGGCCAGGAACCGCACGTTCTCCAAGTACCGCGGGTCTACCCCGGACCAGACCTCGAACCGCCAGCCCCGCTCGGCGCAGAGGCGCCCCGTCCAGGCGAACTGGGCCACCACCAGTGGGTCCTCCAACCGGGAGGAGGCTTTGACATCCACCACCGTCACCGAGCCATCGGCATGCATCAGCAGCACGTCGGGCACGTGGCGACGTACCCGCCCGCCATCCTCGCCCACCAGCTGAAACGGCTGCGCGGCGAAGGCAACCACGCTCCGGTCGAAGTCGGCCAACAGTAGCCGGGCCAGCTCCAGACGGCTCTCGTAAACCACCAACCGCCCCATGCTCGCCGACCAAAACCAGCCCGAGTAATGCCGCCGCCCCCTGTACGAGCGGAACTCCCGCACCGGAAGGCCATCCACCACCTCGCTGACATCGAGCCGGTTCAGCGGCACTTCGGCGAACGCGCCGCCCGAACAGCGATACCGCACCCGCACCCCGCCCGCCCGAGCGCCGCCAGGTCCGTCGGCCTCCGCCATCGCCGCCCCACGCCTCTGGTCCGCAAAGAGACGCCGATCACGTCCCATCCAGATGCTTCCCGGCATACACCCCAATCCATGCCGTACATCTCGAAAAGGACCATCCGATAACGGGAGACCGCAGCGGCCCGGGCGTGGCGGGCTTTGGACAGACTCACAGCCGAAGCTGCTCGTCAGAGACTGTAGGAAGTCGGCCAAGCTTCTGCGCGACACGGTCGCGTAGGAGCAGGTATTCCTTCCGGCGACGCGGCTGCTGCCCGGCGAGACGCTTGATGATCGAAGCGCTGCGGGGGCTCGTGGGTCCGGTCGCGCGGACGCAAGTCGACGAACCGCGACACGCTTGCACGAATATCGGGCAGTCGATGGCGGTCACAGCCGCTGGACGCGCAGCACACCGGTCAGCATCGGGAGGGTGAACTCGCCGTGAGCGGTCTCCGGTCTGCTCGCGAGGAAAGCACGGATCCGGCCGAGCGTGGCCTGTTGTTCCTGTTCCGGCATGACGAGCATCCCCGCGCGCGTCGCGAGTGTCGCGACCAGAGAGTCGGCGGTGCGGCGCTGCCCGTGCGGGAACTCGGCTTGCTCCGGCGAGCCGAACCGGGCGATGCCGATGTTGGGAAGGTGCATGTCTGCCGTTGCGGCGCGCCAGTTGCTGAGCGTGTCACGCGGGCCGATGGCCGCGCTGCCGCTGACCCGCTCGAGTCCGGCAGCCCACTCGACCCGGTTGTCGATGACGTTCCACAGGCCGGCCAGGATGCCGCCGGGGGCAAGGACCCTGGCTATCTCGGGTCCCGCGACGGCCATGTCGAACCAGTGCATGGCATTTCCGGCCAGCACGGCGTCAACGGACGCGTCCGGCAGCGGTAGCGCCTCGGCACTGCCCGGCAGGGCACGGACATCCGGCAATGCTTGGCGCAGCTCGGTCAGCATCGCCGGGTCGGGCTCGACCGCGATAACTTCGGCGCCCAACGCGACCAGCGTGGCGGTCAGCTTGCCGGTTCCCGCGCCGAGGTCGAGCACCCGCAGGCCGGGCGCGGGCTCGACCGCCCACCGCACCGCGGCCTGCGCGTAGTCCGGGCGGTGCTCGGCGTACGCGGCCGCCGCCGCGCCGAACGACGAGCTGTGCAGAAGCCGTTCGTCCTGATCCACACGGTCATCTTATCTACGCCGCGCACGGCAAGCGGGGCGACCGCGATTCGCAGCCGTCGATTCTCAGCAGTTGCGACTTTTCGGGGTAGATGACACCGCGGTGCTGGGCTCAGGGGCCCCTGGCTAAGGCTATTCGCACCGCTTGACACCAGAAGGACGTTCTCTGTTGCCACCTGCGCCTGTTTTCGCGCAGCGGGCGGACCTCAAGTCTTGACGGCCTCTGCGATCTGCAGGGCGGCCTGGGCGGGCGTGAGGTGCGTGGTGTCGACGACCTCGGCCTCGCCGTGTAGCCACGTGCGGGCCGCCTCGGCGTAGGGCTCGAGGTATTGGAGACGGAATGGGGAGTTGGGGCCAACAACAGTGTCACCCGCGATGCGCCCGCGGAGGGTGTCTTGGTCAGCGTGAAGGACGAAGTGCCGTACGGGGATGGCATGTTGGGCGAGGTCCGTGCTGATCTCGCGCCAGTACTGCTCGACCAGGACAGTCATGGGCATCACCAGAGTGCCGCCGGTGTAGTCGAGTACGCGATGGGCGGTCTCGACTACGAGCTGCCGCCACGGTGGCCAGTGCTGGAAGTTGTCCGTCCTGGGCAGCCCGGGCGTGATGTCCATGAGTGTCTCGCCGACCTTCTCGGCGTCGAACACCCGTGAATCCGGGCAGCTGCTGCACGAGTGCACTGGTCGTCGTCTTGCCTGCGCCGTGGGTGCCGTTGAGCCATACGATCACGGTGCCCAACGCTAGCGCTGTGCGGGCCGCGGGAACGGGCACAGCCGAAATCCGGTACAGCTCGGCGTTCTCAGGGCGGTGTCAACCACCAAGATCAGGTGTCACCCATCTCGAAGAGTCGCAGCCATATGTCGCAGGCGACAAGTTGACGATGGACTGCTGAGAAAGCGAAAAATCTAACGCGAACCTACACGCAAGGTCCGCCTCGGGTTCCTGCCCGAAGGAGACGACGACGGGCTGTGGCGTATCAACGCCTACCAGGACCGCTTCGGCCCGCCCGCCTGGGGCGTGAGTTTCAACGACACCTGCCCCACCGAGTTCGTCACCGCGTTCACCACGGCCCTGGCTCAGGCGTACCAGGACGGCCCCGACCACTACCTTGCCCCGCCCGACCCCACGGATCCCGAACTGGCCGCCTTCGCCGCCGTGGCACCACTGATCAACCGTGGCTGGAAGACCCAGCACCCACGATGGGACGTCCTGGAACTGCAGACCCCGGACGGGATGGCCGGTCTGGAATACACCACCGGCCGCCTCGATCCGGAAAAAGAACTCACCACGCTTCAGGCCCGCTGGTACATGTGGGGCGGCCCGAAGAACAGCTACTCCCGCTGGTACGCCACCGCCTCCACCAACACCCCGGTCCCGCTGGTGAAGGCCATCACCCTGAGCGTGTCCGACCCCGCGCCGCTGCCGCGGTGGAAGGACTCCATGCTCCGCTCCCTGCGCGAGCACGCCCAGCTCACCCCCGTCACGCCCCCGCCACCTCCGGTTCCGACACCGCTCGACGTCCAGCGGCTCGCAGCCCGACGGCCGCCTGCGCTCACCGCACGCAGCGTCCCGCGGTGGACCACCACCACGCTCCCGCCCGCCGTCCTTGCCGGACGCAGCGGCCCGCGGCGCTGACCTCCCATCCCCACGAGAAGGTCAAATGTCCTTGCACGTACAGCAGTTCTTCGACGATGTCCTCGCACTGCCCTTCGACGACCACGCGGTCATCGGCAACTCCTACTACGCTGCCCCCCAGTCGGACTCGCCTCTGCGGCTGCGGATCGACTTCGCCCCCACCATCCGGCACGGCGAGTACGACGGGCTGCGCCTGCGGGTCATCCACCCCGACCAGGGTGTCGTCGACCTCGCGATCCTCACCTTCGCCGACCACGGGACCTTCACCCGCCGAGACGCCGCCCGCGGTGTCAAGCCCGGCAGCGACGGATACGCCGTCGTCCGTGACTGGCACAACCAGCGTGCTGGCGAGCGGCTGTGGGAGGGAACCGACGGCACCGGCCTGCGCACCGCAATCGAGCAGTACGCCCGCATGTGGTTCCCCGCCGCGTCGGCACCCGCCTCGGCCCGCCCGGCGGCGGCCCGTCCCGCACTGCCGAAGCCAGCCACAGCACAAGGCAGCGGCACCGCGCCGCGCACCCGCTGACCACCCACCTGCGTCCGGAGTCCCATGTCCCGGCCCCGTTGGCTCCGCTCACGCCAGCGCCCCACAGCACCGGCCGTCCCGCCAACTAGCCCGCCGCCGGCCGCTCCCGCTGACCCGCCTCATCACCTTCGCACCGATGGGAAGTTGTGCCCATCCCACCCAGGAGACCCTCTTCTTGCGCATCCGTTCCATCCGCCGGCTGCCTGCCGCCGTCGCTGTCGCCGCTGCGGTCACCGGCACCCTGTCCTGGGCCCCGGCTGCCTCGGCGCAGAGTCCCGACCCCACGCCCTCCACGTCCACCGCACCGGCACCGCGTATCGCGGCGGAGACCGGTGGCGTTGCCATCCTGAAGAAGGACCCCGCAGGCGAGGTTCTCGCCGGTGCCACGTTCACCCTGCTCGACTCCGCAGGCAAGGAAGTCGGCAGCGGTAAGACCAACGCCGATGGACAGCTGGCCTTCAAGGACTTGGCCCCGGGCGTCTACCGCCTCAAGGAGGTCTCCAGCGGCAGCAAGCTGCTCGACACGGTCGATGACCAGGACGTCATCGTCACGCCCGGCGCCGCCGCACCGATGACGATTATCGACCCCTTCAAGCCCGCCTCGCTCCGGCTGACGGCCAAGGACGACACGAGCGGCAAGCTGCTGGCCGGCTCCACAGTCGACATCGGCAGCGGCGACAAGACCGTCCTCACTTTGACCACCGGTTCCAACGGGTCGGCCACCGCGCAGTTGCCGGTCAACTCTCCTACCGGCACCGACTTCTGGGTCAAGCAGGTCAAGGCACCCGACGGCTACGACCTCTACAAGCCCTCGAAGACCTTCACGGCCAAGCCAGGCGATCCCGTCACCGTGACCGTCTCCAACGCCAAGACCTCCAGCACCACACCGCCCGCCACCCCCACCGAGAAGCCGACCGAAAAGCCGACGGACAAGCCGGCCTCGGACAAGCTGCACGGGGACGAGAGCACCTCGTCCCCGTCCACATCTCCGTCCGACACCCCGGCCGCAGACCAAACCACATCGAGTACCGCAGCGCCTGCACCCCAGGGCACGCTGGCGCACACCGGCGCCGACGCCACACCGTGGCTGCTCGCTGGCGCCGGACTGCTCCTCGCCATCGGCGCAGGCGCCGTCATCGTCGCCCGCCGACGCCGCACCGACGACGGCTCCACCGAGAACTGACGCAACCTGCCCCACCGAGGCCCGGCCCCCGGAATTCGCCCTCGCGATCCGGGGGCTTTGGCATGCCCTGCAGGTCAGCGGCGGGTGACGGTGAAACCGGCGTCGTTGACGGCGGCGGTCCACACGTCGCGGTCGAACCACCTGGTGATGTTCGGCTGCACCTCGGTGATGGAGCGCATCCGGGCTTCCCAGTCGTGCCCGGCCGGGCCGCGGTCGCCGCACCCGGTGCAGCCGTCCTCGCCGTGGATGTGGCCGGCCATCCACGCGTTGACCGCGACGTTGACGATGACTGCGTACAGGTCGCCGCCGGTCTGGGCCAGGGAGTCGGGCACCCCGGCGAGGACCAGGGCGAGTTCGGGGTTGCCGACCGGCGGCATCGGGGCCTGGCCCACGCCCTTCTCATTGCTGCTCTCCTCGTAGGAGGACAGGCTCTGCGCCAGGCGGCCGGCTGTGGCCTTGGCGTCGAAGTACCGCCAGGCGGAGCGCACCTGAATCCCGAGCCGCTCCGCCACGGTGCTGATGTTCTTCTCGATGGTGTCCTCGACGGTCGCCGGCGCGAGGGTCACCCCGAGGTGGGCCAGCTCCGTGAGCGTCTGGGCAACGGCTTCCTTGAATGCCTTCGTGTTCCGCACCTTCGAAGCGTAGGCCCGCTGAAGCGTCCCCTGGACGGCTTCAAACGCTCAGCCTCGCCATCAAGCTCTCACTCGCCGGGTGAAGCACTCAGGCACGCCCGTCTACCGTGTAGGGGCAACGATCTCTCCTTGGAGTACGAGTGACAGCGTCAATGGAGCGGCTCTGCGACTGGGTCGTCAATAAGGACAAGGTCTGGGTCCACGGCGACCGGATCACCGATGGACACGTCGCTCTGGACATGCGCATCACCCCGGGCCTTGACCCCGGCGAGGTCGACCGGGATGGGCAGTGGGTCCTCCGTAAGGCGCAGCCGTCACGCTGGGTCGGTGAGCAGCATCCGGACCTCTCGGACGTTATCCCGGACCAGACCCACGGCGCCGACTGGAGCGAGGCCGCCTGGTCGGCCTGGGCGACGCGCGGCCTGCGCGTCGGCGCGGTGCACGGCGCCGCCGTGGCGGTGGACCACGCCTGGCTGTCTCGCCTTCAGCCCGGCTACCGGATCGAGGGGGCTCCGGGGTGCGGCGTTTTGCGGATCGTGACCGCGGCGCCCGAGCCGGCGCTGCTCTCGGGGGGCGCTGCGCACCGAACGGTGGTCGGTGTCGTGATGCCCATGTCGATCGAGGGTTCGGACGCGGTCGTCGAGGCCATCGTGCGGGACCTGAACACCTGACGGAGGGCGGATCGCGGGTGGGGGCGTTTGTAGGATCTCGCCGCGTCCGACATGTCGATCTTTTGCGACCTGGGCTTTCTTGGTTGTCTCACGGCCGTGTCACCATGATCAGTCTCAAGTCCGTGGCATTTCCTCGTCCGACACCGGGCAGGTCAACGGTCGTCCAGCCCACCACCGCTGTTGGCCCATTCCAGGGCGTTCAGGGGCGCACGTGGATGACGGTCTTGCCCTTGCGCCGTTCGGTCGGGTTGAGCGCAGGGATGGCGTCGTCGAGGGTCGCGACGGTTCCGATGTGCGTGCGAAGGCGCCCGTCCCGCACCCGGTCGACGATCTCCACCAGCTGACTCGGAACGGACTCGACGACGAAGTCGACCGCCAAGCCGTCGGCAGGGCGAGCCTCAACAGGCCCGACCACCGACACCAGCGTCCCGCCAGGCCGGATGATTCTCGCCGAGCGCCTTTGGATGTCAGCGCCGATGACATCGAAGACCACGTCGACCCCGCCGATGTCGTCGAGATCCTCGGTGGAGAGGTCGAGGAACTCGTTCGCGCCGAAGTCGAGCGCCGCCTGGCGGTCCGCCGCCCGACCGGTACCGATGACGTAGGCGCCGAACTCCCGGGCGAGCTGCGTAACCACGGACCCGACTGCGCCGGCGGCGCCGTGTGCGAGGACGCTCTGCCCCGCCCGAAGACGACCGTGCTGGAACAGACCCTGCCACGCGGTCAGGCCGGAGATCGGCAGGCTCGCAGCCACCGTGAAGTCGACGTTCCCCGGCAGCGGCGCTAGGTTGCGTGCCTCCACGGCCGCGTACTCGGCCAGGGTTCCATCGCGGTGCCAGTCCGTGATCCCGAACACCCGCTGTCCCAGCGAGAGCCCCGTCGTGCCGTAGCCGAGGGAGGTGACCACTCCGGCGAACTCGTGGCCGATGATCGCCTGGGCTCGATCGCGACCGGCGCGATCGACCCACGTCGAGGGCCACTCCCACTCCGCGGGGACGAAGCCCGACGCATGGACCTCAACGACGACGTCGTTGATCGCCGGCCTCGGCTCAGGCCGCTCCGCGAGTGTGATCCCGGCTGCTTCCGCGGCCGGATCCGTCGCGACGACTGCCTTCACTGGTACCTCCGTATATCTCGTGCTCGCCGACTCTGGCGCCGCCCAAGCCATGGAGTGGGCTGATTAGCCCACAGAGGAACGGCAACAAGATCCGTCACCACAGACGGACGGACCACTGAAACGCGTCATGTCCAACCGGAGCTCGACGAGCACCACACACCCAGAGCAGCAACACCCACCCACGCGCCAGTCTCACGGCGATGTCGTACACGACATCGGTACGACACGGCTCGTGCGATTACGACATCAGCCGTAAGACCCAACAGCGTTCGTCTTTCGCCAGTTCGCCTGGGGCAGACAGGAAAGATCCCGCAATGACTGGTGGAAGCAGCAGGGGCATGTCAACCTAAACGACCTTCCCCCGAGTACCCCGAGGTCAGAGAGGTGATGCCCGTGACTGTGGATGTAGCTTCACCCGGATTTGCCACGACGGTGGAGGCCCTGCGGCTTCGCTCCTGGAAACTGGGCCCCGGCCAGCCGGGGCAGGTGATCGACCAGTTCACGGATGCTGACTTCAAGCTCGTCGTGGACGACCGGGCGGATGTCCACATCAACTCGCGCGACGGGCGGTTCTATCTCGGCTGGTTCCCGATGGGCCGGCCCGGTGGCGACGGAGAGGGCTGGGTGATCGCTGTCACCGGCGCCGCGAAGGTCCCGGGGTACCGGATGTCCTTCGACACGGAGACGCCAGCGGAGATCATCGCTGCGGCCGTAGCCCAGGTGCTGGCCACCTCTCGGCCCCTGTGACCTGTACGTGACGCATAGCCTTCCCCTGCCGTTGGGCCTCGTGCCCGCCCGTTACCGCTTGGAGAACGCCTTGGAATCGCACCCGCGTGAGATGACCGTCGGAGAACTCGTCGACCGCCTGTCGGCCTGCGACCGCGACGCACCCGCTCGCCTGGCCATCAACCCCTTCTTCCCCATGGCTCACCGCCTGGGCGAAGTGATCGCCACAGTGGACGAGCACGGAGATCCGGTGGTCTTCATCGCCGAGGCCAAGGACGCCGAGCAGCTCGGCAACCTGCCGCCCGACGTCGCCGTCGCCCTCACCTGGCAGGAGCCGACCGAGGCACGCCCGCGCCGCCGACGCGGCGCCGGCGGGCCGAGCGCCAGCCAGTGAACCACCCACGAACCCCAGGGAGGCGCCCCTGAACTCGCACCGCCCCCTCGACCCCTCCCTCCCCGCCTCGCCGGACCCGGTGTACTGGGTCACCCCACGCCACCTGGCCGGTGACGACGACGCTCTCGCCGAGCGGATCGGCGACACCCTGCGCGGGCTTGGCTGGCGCATGTGGCCGACCTCCCGCAACACCCTGCTGTACGTGAGCCCGGACGAGCTGCGCGGCGCCGAGTGGATCCTCGCCAGCTACCCGTTCGAACTCGGCGGACTCCCGGTTGCCTGGCAACTGTCCGCCCGTCCCCACGCCGACGCCGCCATGACGGAGTGGAACGCCTACTTCACCGCCGGCGTCCCGCCCGAGGCGCTCGCCGACCTCCTTCTTGCCCTTGACGCCCGGGAGGCGCCCGACACGGGTTTCGCGGACCACGAGTCGGTGCTCACGGCGCTCAGCGCGCGGGGCTGGCTCCGCGACATGGACCGCCCGCGCACGACCGCCACGGACCCCGGCTTCTCCGGGCACGTCTCCCTGGAGACGCTGCCGCCGCTCATCCACGACGCCGACCCGCGCGATGACCTGCTGGGCTGGCAGGCGTGGGCGGAACCCACCCTGGGCGCCCCCTACCTGTGGTGTGCCAGCTTCAGCGCGAGCGTTCCGCACGACCTGGTCGCCGCCTTCGCCTCCTCGCTGGCCTCACCGGTCCCGGTACCACGGCGCACGCTGCCGGAGAGTTCACACGACCGGCTCACCGTCGTCCGCCGCGGCTGACGCCCCCGCCAGGACACGCACGTCCCGGTCTCCCACGCGCCGTCTCCTGCCTGCGAGCGGGAGACGGCGCACATCGCTGTGCCCACCAGCTTCATGAGCCACCTCACTCGTCCACGTTCAGGAGGTCTGCTTGTCCCTGCCCTTGATCCGCCTCGCCATCGGCCCGACGAACGGCACCGCCCACCACGGCATCCTGCTCGACGCCCAGCCGTTGACCGCGTGCGCCACGCACTCACCCGACCTCGCGCCCATCGCCGAGAACACGGCGCACTCCCCGTGCCAGAGCTGCGCGCGAGCCCGGCTCATCCTCACCACGCCGCCGCACCCCGGCGGCGAGCCGGATGCCCGACCCGCCGCCGGCACGGGCCCGAGCGCCACGGCTCACCGACCGATCCCCGGCCACCTACTGGGCTATTGCGGCAAGCCGCTCGAAGCCCGCCGCTCCTCGGCGCGTCGCGTGTGTGCCAACTGCACCCGCCTGAGCGAGGCCCTCGACCGATTCCGGCAGCGGGCAGGCGACCTCGTCTTGCCCGAGGGCGAGCCGTGCCACGGCGACGACACCCTGCTGTGGGCCCCCAAGGGCCGGGCGAACCTGGTGACCGGGCATCGCCGAAACTCCGTGACCGGCAACGCCTACTGCGAGCGGCAGCTCGCCGGCCCCAACCCCGGAGCCCCCAACGAATGCGCGCCGTGCCGACGCCACTGGGAGGAGGCCGAGGTCGCCCGCCAGACCTACACCCTGCCGCACATGCAGGCGCAGGCCGCCGACTGGGAGAACCGCACGCTCGACGTGTTCGACGACCGCGCCAGCTCGCTCAGGTCCGGCGACGCGTACGCCCTCTCGGGCTGCGCCGATGTGCACTTCGTGGTGGCCGTGGCCGACCGCGGAGGCGAGAGCCACACCGACCTTCTCGTGTACCTTCCCGCCGAGGACCGCATCGCCGATATCCGCGTACGGCGCGACCGTCTGGTCACGGTCCAGCGTCCCGCATCTGCCCCGTCGGTGAAACCATCCGTCTCATAAGCCAATTGCGCACCCTCCGGTGAAATTTCGGTGCCCGGCAGGCGCTTCGGCCTGCCGGGGGGAGTGTCATGAATCAGGTGGTCACCCGCTCAGAAGGGACCCCTGATGGACACGAAGACCGGTCACCTGATCGAGGATGCTGACGGCGTGTCGGTTGCGGTGCAGGGCAAAGGCGTTGACGGTGCCGATGTGGCATCGAAGGAAACCACCCGCAGCCGAGAGGCCGCCCTCGCGCATGGTCTGAGCCCCATGCTGCTGGACGAGCTGGCTGACCTCGCCGCCGACAGGGTCCGCGACGGCAGACTGAGACTGATGGGCGAGGGCGGGCTCCTCGTCGAGCTCACCCGGCACCTGATGCAGGCCGCCGTCGAGGCGGAGATGGACCTGCACCTGGCCGAGGAGGCCGGCCGCACCGGCGGCCGTGGCTCCCGGTCCGGGGGCAACGCCCGAAACGGCTACCGGCCGAGGAAGGTGATAACGGAGGTCGGCACCGTGACGGTGCAGGTTCCCCGGGACCGTCTGGGCACTTTCAACTCCAGCCTGCTGCCCAAGTACGCGCGGCGGACCGGCGGCCTGGAGGAGATGGTCCTCTCGCTCACCGCGAAGGGCCTCACCTCAGGGGAGATCGTCGCGCATCTCGCCGAGACGTACGGAATGGAGACCTCCAAGGAGACGGTCTCCACGATCACCGACAAGGCCCTGGACTCCATGGCGGACTGGCGCACGCGTCCGCTCGATCCGGTCTACCCGGTCCTGTTCGTCGACTGCGTGAACGTGAAGATCAGAGATGGTGCGGTGGCGAACCGTCCGATCTATGTCGTGCTCGCGGTCACCTGCGACGGCCACCGGGAGATCTTGGGACTGTGGGCCGGGGACGGCGGCGAGGGCGCCAAGTACTGGCAGAACGTTCTGGCCGAGCTGCAAAACCGCGGGGTGCGCGACGTGCTGATGCTCGTCTGCGACGGATTGAAGGGCCTGCCGGAGGCGGTCAACACCGTCTTCCCTCAGACCGTGGTCCAGCTCTGCATTGTTCACCTCATTCGCACAACTCTGCGATACATCTCGCGCCAGGACTGGGATGCCGCCGCCCGCGACCTCAAGCCCGTCTACACCGCGGCCAACGAGGACGAGGCCCTCGCCCGGCTCGCCGAGTTCAGCGAGAAATGGGAGGCCAAGTATCCAGCCGCGGTCCGGGCATGGGAGCGATCGTGGAGCGAGGTGGTGCCCTTCCTCGGCTTCCCGTCACCGATCCGGAAGATCGTCTCGACAACGAACGCGATCGAGAGCCTGAACGCGCGCTACCGGCGCTCGGTCAACGCCTGCGGGCACTTTCCCAACGAGACCGCTGCCCTCAAGCGGCTCTACCTCACCACGCTCGCCCTGGACCCCACCGGGCGCGGACGCAAGCGGTGGACCAGCCGCTGGATGGAGGCGATGAACGCGTTCGACATCGCCTTCGACGGCCGACTCTCGGCCGGACGAGCGTAGGCCGATCAGATCAACGAGAAATCACTACTCCAACCGAGCGGTGAACACCGCATTCGTGATACTCCCCTGCCGGGCACCTCGCGCATGCGGTCGTGCCGTCGACGCAATGCGCAGCCGCCGATGGGGCCAACCGACGGAATGCGCTGGCCTGCTGGAACGCAGCCGCCGACAGGTGGCGATCCCGCGCAGAGGTGTGGAGATTCCCCGTAAACCGCAGTACACCGACGTCGTCGGTATGGGTGATCACCAGCCGGTTCCCAGATCGGGAACCGGCTGGTGGCGAAGACATCGAGCGCGATGAGGAAGACCGCGAAGGGAACTGGAGCGCTCGAAGCGCCCACCGATCCGCCTCGCGGAGTCCAAGACCGTCGAACCGTCAACCGCCTGCGTGAGCCCCACTAGTTGGGCGGGGATTTGGCGTACATTCCCGGCCTCGGAGGAGTTGTTCCTCGTGCTGGAGCACGCGGACAGGGTTGTCCTCGGCCGACTCGACGGCCGGGTGCCCTAGCCTCGGCGTTTCGGTTGGAGTGAGGGTGGCCATAGTGTCGTGAATGCGAAAGTGCCTTCTTACCAGGGACGATGAACCTTGCTGAGGGGTTCTGTCGGTCCAGTTGGAAGGCACTTTCTACGT